>WRMT01000161.1 GCA_009777005.1 Methanobrevibacter sp.
AATTGAAATTGAAGAATATACACGCATATACGATGGAATCTGTCTATAAACACGTTTATCTAAATGTACTTTTAATAGGAATACTAATTAGCAAGGGTTACAGCGAAATTGAAGAAATAATAAAGCTCGTTGACTTCACCTAAATCAGACACCTTGATCATAATGTGTAGTATTATTATGATATCAACAATTTCAGGGATTATCTTGATGCACACGCAGAATACTTCTCAAAGTACTACTATGATTAATAATAATACATATACTGCTGATAACAATTATACTTCCACTAATAATCTTAATGATTACGAACCAACTAATGAAGAAGAATCAGTTCTTTCTATATTATTGATTATAATGGTATAGGAAAATAAGTGTTAGTGAGTATAGTACTTGGGCTTTAGCATCAGGACTTGAAGATAATCATGTGAATGATTTAGCAAATATTTTCAACAGGTATGATTTAGATAATAATGGTTACTGGAGGGAATATGAATTCAACACTTTTTTTTTTTTTATATGCACATGAGTAATTATCCTTTTTCTAGCTTTTTTCCCATTTTCTCTTTTTTAGATCCTAAACTAATTTTTCATCTGATTTTCAATGATAATCTACCTATTTCACACCTTATAGCTTTCTCTGTTCTTCATAATAATTTGGATTGTTCGGTTATCAATGTTCCTTGTTCATGGAATTTTATGAACATTTTTCATCTTCATCAGTCCATAGTTTTTTGTTTTTCGTTATCCCATCCTCACGTTTTTTCTCACGCACTGATTTATGTGTTCTGCCAAACCATTTTACTTGTTCTTTGAGGATTGTTCTTTGTTTTTTAAATTTGGTTTCAATTACAAATTGTTCTGATTCAAACTATCATTTTTTAAATATTTTTTAACGTTTGAGTCCACATTTCAATTACAAATTGTTCTGATTCAAACTGGATTCATGAAGAACGACATCACTATATATGGTATAAAAATTTCAATTACAAATTGTTCTGATTTTAAACAAAGTTTATATAACTTTTATTTTTTAAAAAAACATGATAAAACACTTGTGATGTATTAAAATCTGTTAAATATCTTTTTTTATAAAACATGAAGGTTTAACTATAGTTAATAATCTGAATCTATCATTCCAAACCCTAATGAATTTTTTCACCTAATCCACAGCTATATCCGAATTTTATAAGATTTTTATTTCCTTCCATAGCTATATCCATCATAAATGCTCTGTTATAAGTTTTGATGTCTCTTTTTTCAATAGTTATTCTTTTTCTTTTAACTAATTTCATTTCTGAGCTTATTTTTATATCACCAATAGCTATTTTTTTGTCATAGAACTTGTTATATTTTTTAACAAGGTTTTTCTCAATATTTGAAAAAAACATAGTATCTGATGGATTCAAATCCCAAGTTTTCAATTTTTCATCAATTTCTTTTTTTGTTCTAACAATTATTGGAGAAATGGTTTTGAACTTTATTTCACTTTCAAATTTTGGAGGAGGCAATAATTCAATTTTTTCCACAAATAGTTCTTGTCCTTTAAAATCAACTTGAATATCTTCAAGATAACCATTTATAAGAGATTTGATTAAATGACTATTGGGAGAAGTTATTTGAAAATTAATGGTTCCATTTTTTGAAATAAACCCATTATTAACTCTATTTCGTTGGTGTATATATAGTTGTGAAAAGGTGAAGAATTTAAAGGATTTGGAGGAATGTAATTCCTTAGCTAAGTTCAAATCAGCTATTTTGCTATAAATTATTGAGGATAATATATAGTTATAGTTGAAAGGTATATGCAAAGTTTTTTTTTTTTGATTTTAATATTATTTTTAGTCTCATTATATCACAAATTCAATAATAATCCATTTTATGGTCATTTTTCAAGCAGTTAAAAATTTTTGATGTTTGATTATGTTTTTGAGTTCAATTAAACTTTTTTTTCTTCAAAAACTGAATTGTTCAATACCATGTTCGTATTTCATTTTTTCGACCAGAATTATTAATTTTTTAATAATCTCAGTACTTTTAATGGATTTAAAATTGATTGGGATTATTTGAAAAATTTGCACATGGTTCTAGTTTAAATAAAGAATGATTGGAATTTGGAATGATTGATTTAATTTATTGAAACAATTTAAGAAAGATTATTATTATTTTTCTTAATCATTTTAGAGATAAAATTTGGTAACATTTAAAATTATATATTATATTTAATTTATATTGATTAGTACAAAGAAATTTTATTATAAAAATATTATTTATGGTCCGAATGTTTTCAATTAGCTGTAAAAATACTGTAAACTTTTTTGGTTCTGAACATTTAATCAATACATTCAGTTTCACGATTTCAAAAATTTCACATTAAATCAAGAATTAAACTAATAAAATCATAAAATTTTACTATCTCAAAAAAGATAATTTTATATACTTGATTGAAAAAATATTAATTAACCTAGGTAACATTTAAATTAACTAGGTTGATAGAGGAGGTGAAAAAATTTCTGAAAAACCACCATAAAAATTTAAAAAAGTAAATACATAATCATGGAAAAAATTTAAAAAAGCTGTTAGTTCAATGCAATAATTAACTAAATTATTTTTCGCATGTTTATGTATTAATAATTTTTTTATTTTTTTTACTTTTATATTTTATGGGTTACTAAAAGATAATTTCATAAGATTAATTTTTTAATTAGAACATTTTGTAATTGAAATAGTTGTTTTAACTGTTATAGCTTAAAATCAGACTCAATGTGGATTCAATGTTGAATAAAGGTGAAATATGATAACTGAACTTATAGAATTTGGGAAATGGTTAGATTTCAATGGATTTGATGATTTTGGAAGATTGATTAAAGATACTGATAGAGTGATTACTATAAAAATAGTTGAAAGTGATGAAGGATTAATATTTGAAAATATTCATGATGAATTTGAAAGTTTTATTAACGATACTGATTCACAATCAGCATATGGTGATTTCAAAAAAGAAAGGATGAAAGGGGTTTCATTATTTTCAAATAATCTATTTTTTGAAACCAATCAAAATATAATGATACCAAGTAATAGTGCATTAGCTTGTTTAACACCATTCGTTCTTAGTTTAAAAAGAATTACTAAAAACAAAGTTAAAAATAGTAAAAAACAAAATTTAGAAAAAGATGGCGAATTTATAAAGTTACTCCTTGAATCAAAAAATGAAAAAGATAATATCATGGCATGTTATTCAGATTATTCTAGAGACAATAAAGTTGAGGGAAATGTTGAATTATTCAATGAAACAATAAATAATGTTGAAGAACTAAAAAATGTTTTAAAACGATATTATTCTATGCTTTATGATAATTGGGATTTAATTGAAAATTTGAAAAACACTATTAAAAATAAGGATCCTGATGTATTTATGTTTTTTGAACTACCTAAAAAATATATTTTAATTAATGATATCATTTATTTTTACTGTAAATATTTAAAATTAAGAGAAGAATCTACGAAAAGTATAAAATCTCACAATTGTCAGTTTTGTGGAGTTAATGAAATTACTTATGTAAAATTTTCCACAATTAGTTTGGGTAGGAGTTATAATTGGAACTATAGAGGTAATTTAGAAAACAGCAAACTAAAATTATGTAAAAATTGCTCTGCATATTTATATTTAGGGATTCAAAAACTTATACATATTTTTGAGAATAATTTTATCCTTATTCCAAAATTAAAAGGTGATGATTGTTCTAAATTTGAATTAGTGGGTAGTGAAATAAATACTTATTATAATAATATTGAAGACTATAAAAATAAGTTTTATTTATTAAATAATTTTCTATACAGTAAAGAAAATCATCATGAGTACTTTAGCTTTGATTTTTTAATCTTTGAGAAAACTCGAATGGGGGAGGATATTAAGACTATTAAGAAATATGTTGAAAATTATAAATCATTTTTAACGAATTTTGACAATATAAATTTATATAATGACAATGAGTTAAATTATCTTTTCAATGAGAAAAAAATATTTAAAGATGAATCAAATCAGATAAAAAATATTTTTGATGTTGAAAGATTAATCAAATCTTTTTTCAGTCAAATTGATAATGGAAAAATTACTTTTCCTAAGTTTTTTTATTTCTATGAAATATATTTTAAAAAGTTAAGTGATATTTTTGGAACTTGGAACTCAAAAACTAAAACAATCTTTACTAAAAATATGCATAACATTTTTAGCTATATCTATGAGTTACAAGAGGAATCATTGACAATTGATATGCTAAATGAAATTGCTTTAGATTATTTTATAAGAGTGGAAAAAAATGTTGAAAAGCCTATTTTTGAGATTTTGAAGAATTTAAATTATTATTTCTTAATTAAAAAAGAATTTTTAGGTGTGAGTATGGATATGTTAAAGGAAAGTAATATGGACAAGTTAAAAAAGTATTTCAACGAATATACTATCGAAAATGATGAAAAAATATTAAAATTGATTAAAGATGATATTGCAATTAAATATTATTTATTAGGTCAGTTTATAAGGAAAATAGATGATTCTAAAGGTGGTCAAAGTAAAAAAGGAGAAGTTTTTTCAAATTTTGTTAAAAATGCTAATCGGAATAATATTAAGAATCTGTTTATAACTGAAGTTTTACAAAAAAACAATTATTATATTGAAGGAGCAAATGTTAAACGGAAATTTATTTTTAAAATGTTAGAAAATGATATAAGTAATTTATTTAATGAGGAAAATCTAACTTTTGAGGATTATATAATTTTAATTTTCGCAGGAAACTATACAAAAAATATTTTATCTATACCTAAGAAGAATAATGAAGAAAAAATCGAATAATTTTTATTTAAAATAGTTTAAGAAGTGATTATTATGGATGAATGTGTAAAAAATTATTATCAGGGAATTTATTTAACTGAAACTATATTAGGAAATCCTAATGGTGATTTTATTGATAATTCTCCAAGAAACATAGATGGAAACGTTTTTACAACTGATAAATGTATTAAATATAATGTTAGGAAATATATTCATGAAAATCATGAAGTTATTAAAGAAGAAAAAAAGAAGTTTTCAATAAAAGATTTTGTATTTTTTTATCCAAGAAGATCGAAAGATAATAAGGATTATGAATCTAAATTCCAATCAAAAGAAAAAATATTTGAAAAGTATTTTTCTAAAGATTTTGATTTATTAATTGATTCTGCTACTGATATTCGAATGTTTGGAGGAACATTCAGTTTTGATAAAAAAAATTTTGAAAAAGTCGAAAATGTCGGAGCAAAACAAATTTACGGTCCAATCCAAATTAGTTACGGGAAGGATATTAATGAAGCACAAATTAAAAGACTGCAAATTGGTGCACCTTTTTCAACAACTAAAGAGGACCAACAAACTACAACTGGTTCTGAAGCTGTTGTAGATGATGCTATTATAAGCTATGATATTACTATAAATCCTAATAATTATCCTAATCTCTTAAAAAAATCAGATTTAGATCTTTTCAAAAGAAGTTTATGGTATGGAACCAATTTAAGAAAGTCTACTAGTAAAAAAACTGATTCAAAACTGTTACTTTTAATTAAATTTAAAACTAATGAAGAAAATGGAAAATTTAAAACAATTAATATTGGAGAATTGAAAGAACTGATTTCCATTAAAAATAAAGATGAAAGAAAGAAAAATGTTATTAATTCATCACAAAAAACAGGAAATGAACAAAAAATAGAAATTGATACTACTGAACTTGAAAATAAACTTGAAGATTATTCTGAGTTTATAGAAAAAATTATTATTTATCGATTTGAAAATGAAGTTACAATTAATCTTAGCAAATTAAATGAAAATAATAATTTAAAAGGTAATATTGAATTTATTAAGCCAACAACTTTATTAAAAGAGGAATAAATATGGCTTCTGGGGATATCATTGAATTGGACATATGGAGTAGTTTCGGATGTTTCACATCCCCATTTTCAAATATTGGAGGGTTTTTAACTTATTTAATACCTCCTAAAACATCAATTGTGGGAATGATAGGGTGTATATTAGGCTATGATTTTGAGGAATATGTTGAAAAAGAAGATAACACAAAAAAATATAAAATAGAAGAATTGTATGACATTAAAATATCAGTCCAACCACTTTTTAAGTTAAAAACAAGGAAAATTACATTTAATTCGCACTATGGTAATGAACCCCATATGCTTAATGTAAAAGAAGATGTTTTAATTAATCCTTATTACAAACTGTTTTTGAAATTCCCTGAACAACTTAAATCAGAGGAAAGTGTATTTGTAAATAGAATAATTAAAAATGAAACAATTTATAATCTTTACATGGGTAGAAATGAGTTTTTTCTAAATTATAAATACACTAATTCATTTGAACAAAATAGTTTGATTATTAATAATTTTGATGTAGAAAACTTTTTTGATGATGAAAATAAAGTGTATGGAACATTAAATAGGGATTTAGTAAAGAATACATCTATATCTTTTGAAGAAAAGGATAGTTCTTCTCAGGATATATTTAATGGACTAAGTGGGTCTTTAGCTAGTTATTATGAATATGTAATAAAAAATTACCCTATCAAAAGGACAAATTTTACAAATTTTGAATATATTCCTGTGAGTTTTTATGCAATGAATAAAGATGAAGATTATTTTTTTGATAGTATTGATTTAAAAGAAAATTCCAAGTTAGAACTTTTTAACATAGGAGAAAGGAAATGGATATCATTGATTTAAAATATGATTTTTATAACTCATCATTTAATTTAGATGATAAGATTATTAAAATATATGCTCATAAAGATCGAGAAAACAAACTTTATGAAGATTTATATCACCACTTAGAAAAAAGTAGAATTACTTTTAATAAATTAATAGATGAAAAAATTATTAAACAATTCTATGAATTTTTTTTTGAAAGTGGTTTCATTGATTTAAATTATCAAGAATTTCTTGAAATATTGAATTCGATGGTTTATTTCCATGATATATCAAAAATTTCATTTAATTTTCAGATAAAAAGACTCGAAAGTGATATCAAAGAAATTTTAGAGAAAAAGGATAAAAATAACTTGTTAAAGACAATGGAATCCGATCATTCTTTTTTAAGTTCATTGCTATTCTTATCTGTCTTTTTTGAGAAATTTGATTTGAAAAAGA
>WRMT01000162.1 GCA_009777005.1 Methanobrevibacter sp.
ATTTTTTAAATTTTTTAAATATTAAATATAAAAAAAAAAAAAAAAAAAAAATAAAAAAAAATTATAATAATTTTATATAATTACTATTTTAGCAAAAATAAAGTCTTTCAATAAAAATAAAAAAATAAAAAAAATAAAAACAAAAAAACATATAAATTCAAATTAAATAATTAAAATAAAAATCTAGAATATCAAAAAATAGAAAAAAATAAAAAATAATTAAAAAATTATAGCTAATTTCCTAATAATTTACCTAAAAAATTTTCTTTTTATAAAATAGCTATTAATTTTTACTAAAATATTTCCTTTATTATTAATGAACTGCTAAGTTTAATAAAAAAGTTTGAAAGTAACTGCTATTTTCTATTTTGTTTTGAAAAAAAATTCATGATTTAGCTATTTGTAAGTAAATGACTAATTTGATCTGTTGTAATGATTCCTTTAAGTTTATAGTCTTCATCAACAACAGGTAAACAAGAAATATCATATTTTTTCATCTTACTAGCTATTTTTTCTATGGGGTCATTTGAAGTACAAGTTTTGACATTCTTTGTCATTATTTCGTTTAAGTCATTACATTTTATAGCTATTGATTTAGATAAATCCCAAGCCGTTATAATTCCAATTAACTTTTCATCCTCACCAATAACAGGTAAATGAGTCACATGCTCTTTTAACATTTTTTTAGCTGCATCTTCAATTTTAGTATCTTTAGTAATAGTTGTTATATCATGATACATAAGATCTTTTACAACAGTATCTGATAAAAAGTTAGAAACAAGGTAATTTAGCTGTCCTCCTTCTAAAAGAAAAGCATCATGCCCATAACTTGATTTCAACTCATTGTAGCTAACTTCAACATTATTTGCATTAAGAGCTGTTAAGATATCTTTAGATTGATCTGAAGGATATAGCCAGTCAGATTCAATAGCTATTATTTGAACTTTAGATTTAACATCTTTGAAACCTTCAATAAGAGATCCATTACTTGAAAGATCAAAATAATCAATAGCTTTACTAATGTAAAGATAAGAATTGGCGTCAAATCGTTTTACAAAAGATTCTCCTTGATAATGAAGATAACTTTCTACTTGAAAATCCATAGTAAAATCATAGCTAAGTTCTTCTTTATCTTTCAAATCTCTACCAAATTTTTCATACATTGATTCATTACTAAGGTAGGTGATGTGTGCAACCATTCTAGCTACGGCTAAACCATTTTCAGGAGGTCCAGATAAATAATAGTTTCCATTTTTCCAATTAGCATCAGATATTATGGCTTGTCTTCCTACTTCATTAAAAGCTATTTGTTGTGGTGATGAATGGGCTGCAGTAGCTATGGGAATAGCTTTTTTAACCATTTTTGGGTAAGAAACCATCCATTGTAAGACCTGCATACCTCCCATTGATCCTCCAATAACAGCTAACAATTTTTTAATTTTAAAACTATCAACTAATTTTTTTTGAGCTTTAACCATATCTTTAATAGTGACTACTGGAAAATCAAGACCATATTTAATGTCCTCTGAATCTTTTTCTCCAATATTTATTTTTGGAGAATTCGGATTAATAGATGATGGTCCAGTTGATCCTTGACATCCTCCCAGAATATTTGAAGATATAATGAAGTATTTTTCACTGTCTAATGCTTTACCAGGACCTATAAGAATTTCCCACCATCCTGGCTTCTTATCTCCTTCATGCCAACCTGCTGCATGAGCGTCTCCTGATAATGCATGACAAACTAAAATTGCATTATTTTTTTCTTTATTTAATTTACCATAAGTTTCATAAGCTATTGTAACATCACTTAAAGTTTTTCCAGATTCAAGTTTTAAATCTTTAGCTATTTTAAAAAATTTTGTTTCCACAATACCTACTGATTCTTTTTTCATTTTCATTCCTTTTTAGTATTCAATAATCAAATAAAAAAAATTTAATTGTTTCAAATAAAAAATGATAATAAAAAATTAAAAAACTTAATTAATATTATATTATTAGTTTTATAAATATAAAAAATGATAATAAAAAATTAAAAAACTTAATTAATATTATATTATTAGTTTTATAAATATTATTTCTTAGTACAAATAATTTGCTAAAACTAGCTTTTTATATTAAAAATAATGATTAGATAATGAATGATTATATAAGCAAAATAAATTTTTTTCATGATACTTATTTAACAAAGAATATATTTTTTAAAATATATCTAAAAAATAATCTTAAAAAATTCTTCATCATATTATAATTTATAATAAACATTTAAAAATTAATCTAAAAAATTCTTCATCATGTAATAATCCATTAAATACTTATAAAAAAATACCCATAGAAATCTCTTTATCATAATAATCTATTAAATACTTATAAAAAAATACCCATAGAAATCTCTTTATCATAATAATCTATTAAATATTTATAAAAATAATCTAAAAAATCAAAAAATTTTTTCATTAACTTTAATACGCCTTAATAATAGTTTTTAGTGAATTTAAAAATTTATTCTTTTTCTAATTTTGTCCATAATATATCATTAGCTTCTTCTTCCATTTTTAAATAGCCTTTTCTTTCAAGGTTTTTTAGTATGTTATTAATATTAATATAAGATAAGTTTTTAAAGGCAATTTTTCTAATAAAGCTATGGATTCCTTGAGCATTCATCTTTTCTTCAGGAATTAAACTATAAATTTGGGACTGAAAAGAGGTTAAATCCTTTTTTGGAGGAGAAATAAGTTTATTATAATATTTTTTGATTTTTTCTAGTTCTTCGTTGGTTTCTTTGCAAGTTTTAAGTTCTTTTTTTAGTCTAATAATCTCTTGGTCATTATCTTTTCCATCATTTTCAACTGGAATTTTGTCTTCTTTCCTAGTTTCTTTATCTTTAATTCCAAGATCTTTATTATTTTTTTCAGTAGAATAATTTTTATCTAAATCAGAAAATAATCCTTTAATTTTCTCAAGGCGTTTGATTTTATCATTTTTAAGATTAATTTCTTGTTTTAGTTTTGAATAAGAATCTTTAGGAACACTACTATCCCTTAAAACATTAAATTCATTATTTTTTTCTTTAATCTTTTCAATCAAATCTTTAATTTCGCTATTTTTTCCATTAATTTGTTCAATCAAATCTTTAACTTCACTGTCTTTTCCGTTGATTTTATCAATCAAATCTTTAATTTTATTATCCTTCTCAGCAATTCTTTCTAGTGAATTTTTTAATTTTATCTTCACATCTTCAAGTTCTTGATTTTTAGAATGTTCAATATCTTTTTCAAGGAAAGACTTAATTTCATCAAAAGAAATTTTCATTTGTTCTAATTCGTTAATTCTACGATCTTTTTCAAGTAATTGATCTTGTAAAGTTTTAATAGTAGATTCATTAGATAAAGATTCTTTTAATTCTTTTATTTCGGAATTTTTTGTACTGACTTGATTTTGAAGCTCTAAAATACTATTTTTATTGGATATGTTGCTTTTAAGGTCAGAAATTTTTTCTTTATAGGTTTCAATATCTTTTAAAAGGATATTAATATATTCATCTTTTTCAGCTATTATAGTTAAGGATTCTTGTAATTTTTTATCATGTTCAAATAGTTCTTTAGTCTTAAAATCAATTAAATCCTTTTCTAAAGACTTTTTTATATCTTCAAATGAGTCTTTAAAGTTTTCTAAATTTTCTATTTTATTTTCATGGGTTTTTATTGAAATCTCATTATTTGTAATAACTTTATCTTTTTCAGCTAATGATCTCTTTAAATCATTGATTCCTTTATCCTTTTCATCTAATGATCTCTTTAAATCATTAATACCTTTATCTTTATCTTCCAATGATTTCTTTAAACCATTAATTCCTTTATCCTTTTCATCTAACGATTTCTTTAAATCATTAATACCTTTATCCTTTTCATCTAACGATTTCTTTAAATCATTAATGCCCTTATCTTTTTCATCTAACGATTTCTTTAAATCATTAATACCTTTATCCTTTTCATCTAATGATCTCTTTAAATCATTAATACCTTTATCTTTATCTTCCAATGATTTCTTTAAACCATTAAGTTCTTTTTCTTTTTTATTTATTAATGACTCTAATTTTTTAACTTTTTCAACATCACTTAAGAGATGTTTTTCCTTTTCTGCTTTAACCAAATCCATTTTAAGCTTATTAATCTCTAATAAACATGATTTGACTAATGATTGTAATTTTTCAGTTTCACTGTCTTTCCCTAACGCCATTTTCATCCCTTAGATATTTTTGTGAACTCATAAAAATTAAACCTTAGCTATTATTAATTCAGCCTAGTATTATTACTTAATTTCTATAGAATAATGATTAAATCAATTGAATAAATTTTAAATTATAATTTTTATACTATTTAAATTTATTAATTTTTATACTAAATAAATTAAAGTTTAAAAGTAATACATAGAAAAAATGATTTTTTTAATATTCTTTATTAATTGTTAGGTATGGCTCAATATTTTTTATTTAATCTTATATTAAAATGTTCAAATTAAACTGTTTTAAAAAATATTAATAAATATTAATAAAAATCTAATTAATAATATATAAGAACATTAAATATATTAAGATTATCTATTCTAAGCTTTTAAAGTAATAATAAATAGCTGATTTATTAATTAAATATTAAAGTATTTTTTTATTAATTAATTCAGCATTAAGGATTGATGCACCAGCAGCTCCTCTAATAGTATTATGACCTACTAAAACATATTTAATATTATTTTCAAATATTGGATCTTGTCTAACCCTTCCAACTGTCACACTCATTCCATTATTAGCATTTCTATCCATTCTTGGTTGAGGTCTATTATCCTCTTCTTTGACTATAACAGGATTTTTTGGAGCAGAAAAAAGATTCAACTCTTGTGGAATACTTTTAAATGAAGACATTTTATTTTTTATATCATCGACATCTACAATATCATCAAATTCAATAAAAACAGCTTCAGTATGCCCATCGACAATAGCTACTCTATGACATGATGCACTTACTTTAAAATCAGCATCTTTAACATCAGTACCATTGAGAGTTCCTAAAAGATGTAGAGTTTCAGTTTCAAGTTTATCCTCTTCTTCTCCAATAAATGGCACTAAATTGTCAACAATTGCCATTGATGGGACTCCATTGTAACCAGCTCCTGATACTGCTTGCATAGTTGATACATATACTTTGTTAATTTTAAAATTGTCATAAATTGGTTTTAATGTTAATGTTAAAGCTATGGTTGAACAATTAGGATTTGTTACAATAAACCCTTCCCATCCTCTATTTTTTCGCTGAACTTCAATTAAATCAAGAAATTCTGGATTGACTTCTGGAATTACTAGAGGCACATCTTTTTCCATACGCATTGCACTTGCATTAGAAGCTACACCATAGGATTCTGCAAACTTTGGTTCTACAATAGCTGCTGTTTCTGAAGGAAGAGATGAAAATACAAGTTCAATATCATTAGACACATCATCAGGATTTGTATCAGTGACAACAATATCTTTAACAGATTCAGGCATTGAATCATCAAGATACCATGTTGTTGCATCTTCATACCTTTTACCTGCTGATTTTGATGATGCTGTTAATCCAGCTATTTCAAAATCAGGATGTCCGTCTAACAATTGAATAAATCTTTGTCCTACCATTCCAGTTGCACCAAGTACTCCTACTTTTATCATTTTATCACCCATAAGTTATGAAAATAATATTATTATAATAAATTAAAGAATAAATTAATATATTTAAATTTAATTTTGCACGATGTTAATTTATTTCTGAATCTAAATATAATATTCTTGTTTATGTTAATTAACTCCTAAAACTAAATTTAATATTCTTGTTTATGTTAATTATTCTTAAAACTAAGTTAAATATTCTTATTTAAATTAATTAATTCCTAAAACTAAATTAAATATTCTTATTTAAATTAATTAATTCCTAAAACTAAATTAAATATTCTTATTTAAATTAATTAATTCCTAAAACATCACCCATATCATTAATTTTTCCAGATTCTGCATTATTAATAAACCTCAATGATCTAATTACTCCTGCTATAAAGACTTCACGTGTATGTGCTCTGTGGTTTATTTCTAATCTTTCACCTTCACCAACATACATTACACTATGCTCTCCAACAATATCTCCACCACGAATAGCATGTAAACCAATTTCTTTCTTAGTTCTTTCACCAACAATGCCTTCTCTTCCAAAAGTAGCTATTTCTTCAGGGTTTCTATCTAATTCATTAGCTATTATTTCAAAAGCAGTTTTCGCTGTTCCAGATGGAGCATCTTTCTTTTTATTATGGTGGGCTTCAATTATTTCAATATCAAAATCATTTAATATTGGAGTTAAATCTTTTAAAATTTTAAAGAAAACATTAACACCTATAGCCATGTTTGAAGAAATCACAGCTTTAATCTTAGATTCATTAATCATCTTTGTAATTTCTTTTTTTTGCATTTCATTAAATCCAGTTGTTCCAACAACGAGATTAATCCCTAATTTAGTAGCTGTTTTAATAGTTTCAAATGCAGCATCAGCTATAGTAAAATCTACTAAGACATCAGGATTAGTTGATTTAAGAATATTTTCAAGATTTCGACTATCATGGGTTTTAACACCAATATTTCCGACTCCAATAACTTCTCCAATATCTTTACCTTCAAGGGGAGTATTAGGCATTTCAATTGCAGTTACTAGTTCCATATCATTTAATTCAAGAATTTTTTTAATAATTCCAGAACCCATTCTCCCTGCAGCTCCAGTTACAGCAACTTTTATCATATTTCATTAAACTCCTTTAAATAAATTTATTTTATAACTATTATGTATAATTAATGTGTTTACATCATGCTTTTCTTGTTCTATTCCTAAAAGATTAGCAATTTAAATTTTTTGCAAATATTAATCACAAGTTCCATTGTATGATTTATTATATATGTTTTTTATATAATAATAATTTATATAATTATAATAATAATTTTTACAATATTTTATAATTTTTTTATAATTAATCCTATAATTAATAATTTTAATAATTTAAAATGTTTAAAAAATTTTTAAATA
>WRMT01000163.1 GCA_009777005.1 Methanobrevibacter sp.
TAATTATAAAAATATCATTTTTTAAATCAAAATAATTAAAAAATTATCTAATAAGTTTATTTAAAAAATTAAATTATAAAAAATTAGAAAAGGGAAAAAAATTAAGTTTCAAAAAATATAAGCTAAAAATTATCAAATATATTAAAACAATAGCTAATAAAACTAATAAAAAAATAATTTTTAAATAACAATAGTTAATTAAAATAAATTTTTATAATATCCCTTAACCAAATGAAAAATATAAAATAGAATATCATCTTAAAGACGATTATTCTAAATTTTATTAATTATTTCTCGAGATTAAGAAAAAAGTCTTTAAAAAATCTCTTTTATACCTTTGATTAAAGATTTAAAACTATTGAATCTTTAAGTATCTCCTGCTTCCATTGAAGATTTAATCATTTTTAGCCTTACAAAGTTTTCTCTTTCCATTTCTTCAAGTCGCATTTCAATAGATTTAACTGTATTTTGTAGTCTTGGAATCATAATATGCTCTAAAGCATTTACACGACGTTTGGTTGATTCAATTTCGGCAGCTAAAAGATAAATCGTTTTTTCAATCTCACCAAGCTCAATTATTAATGATAAAGATTCTTCAAACTTACGAGCTGCTTCATCTAATCTAACTGAAGTATCAGCAAAGCTGTAACCTCTATCAATTAAAGTCCTAGAATCAATTTTTGAATCAATTACAGGAACTGAAACACCCATAATACTCCTTGATTCGATATCAACTTCAACAGACTCTTTTACAGATAATGCTGCTTTTTGAACAGCTAAATCACCCATAACAATTTGAGCCGCAGTCAAATCTTCAAAAGCTTCTTTAAGTGTTTTTTCAGCATTTCCACGAGATCCTTTAACTCTATCTAAAATATCAAAGAATTCTTTGATTAAAGCATCACGTTTCTCTTTTAATAAGCTATGGCCCTTAACAGCAAGTTTTTCTCTGTCTTTAAGTTTCAATAACTCCATTCGAGTAGGATTAATCCCTTCGATTGTTTCTTGTGCCATTTTATCCTCCAGTAAAGATAGTTAAATCTATTATTCAGTTTCTGGAAGATATTTAGGTATATGTTCTTCTCTGACACGTTTGAGTTCTGATTTAGGAAGTACACTTAATAATTTCCAACCAAGATCTAAAGTTTCCTTAATAGTCCTATCTTCATCCTTAGCTTGAGTAATAAATTGTTTTTCAAATTCATCTGCAAACTGTAAAAATTTCTGATCTCTTTCTGTAAGAGCTTCTTCACCTACAACAGCTACTAAATCTCTTAAATCACGTCCTTCTGCATAAGCAGAATAAAGTTGATCTGAAACTCCACTATGATCTTCACGAGTTCTCTCTTCTCCAATACCCCCACTCATCAAACGAGATAGGGATGGAAGTACATCTACAGGAGGATAAATACCTTTACGGTGTATATCCCTACTTAGAACAATTTGTCCTTCTGTAATATATCCAGTTAAATCAGGAATTGGGTGAGTAATATCATCTTGTGGCATGACTAAAATAGGCATCTGAGTAATTGACCCTTCTTGACCAGCTATACGTCCTGCACGTTCATATATTCCTGCTAAATCAGTATACATGTAACCAGGATAACCTCTTCTTCCAGGTACTTCATCACGAGCTGCGGAAATTTCCCTTAAAGCTTCACAATAATTGGTTAAATCTGTTAAAATAACCAATACATGCATATTATGCTCGAAAGCTAAATATTCTGCAGTAGTAAGTGCCATTTTAGGAGTAAGAATTCTTTCAATAGCTGGATCATCAGCTAAATTCATGAAAACTGTTACTCTTTCAAGTGCACCTGTTCTTTCAAAATCATTCATGAAAAAATTAGCTTCTTCGTGAGTAATACCCATAGCTGCAAATATAACTGCAAATTCTGTTTCTTCACCAATAACTTTAGCTTGTCTTGCAATTTGAGCAGCTAAATCATTGTGAGGTAAACCAGAACCTGAAAAAATTGGTAATTTTTGACCTCTTACTAAAGTGTTCATTCCATCAATGGTTGAAATACCAGTTTGAATAAATTCTGCAGGAAATTCACGAGCAGATGGATTCATTGGACTACCATTAATATCTAACTCTTTTTCTGGAATTATCTCTGGACCACCATCCATAGGTTTACCAGTACCATCAAAGATACGACCTAGCATGTCTAAAGAAACACCAATCTTAGCTGTTTCACCTGTAAATCTAGTTTTAGTAGTTTTAGTGTTTAAATCACTTGTTCCTTCAAAAACCTGAATAACAGCTATATCTCCTTTAACTTCGAGAACTTGTCCTCTTCTGTTTTCACCATTAGGTGTTTCAATTTCAACAATTTCACTATAAGCAACACCTTCTACTCCTTCAACAATCATTAAAGGACCAGAAACTTCAGTAACTGTGGTGTATTCTCTTGTTTTAATATTAGTATTCATAATTTACACCTCACTACATTGTTTAGCAATTGTCTCTTGAATTTCTTTCACCTTAGCTGGGAATTCATCTTCAGGGACAAACTTCATTCTACCTATTTCTTCTTTAACTGGTAATGCTATAATATTTTGAGAAGAAGCACCTCGTTCAAGAGCCGTTGTAGCTTCTTTTTGGAAAATTAAAATAGTGTTAAGCATTTCATACTGTTTAGTAGGAGAACAATAAGTATCAACTTCATGGTATGCATTTTGCTGCAAGAAATCTTCACGAATCATACGAGTAGTTTCAAGAGTAATCTGTTCACTATCTGGAAGTGCATCAGGACCTACAAGTTGTACAATCTCTTGAAGTTCAGATTCTTTTTGCAATAAAACCATAGCTTCATCCCTTGTATCTCTCCAACCTTCACCAGCATTCTCATTCCACCAACCTTGAACACTGTCAACATAAAGGGAATAACTTTGTAGCCAGTCTATAGAAGGAAAGTGACGTTTATCCGCAAGAGACGCATCTAATGCCCAAAATACTTTACAAATACGTAAGGTGTTTTGTGTAACTGGTTCAGATAAGTCCCCACCAGGAGGTGATACTGCTCCAACAACAGAAACAGATGCAACTTTACTTTCACTTCCAAATGTATTAACTCTTCCAGCTCTTTCATAAAATTGAGCAAGTCTTGAAGCAAGATATGCCGGATATCCTTCTTCACCAGGCATTTCTTCAAGTCTTCCTGAAATTTCCCTCATAGCTTCTGCCCAACGTGAAGTAGAATCTGCCATAAGAGCCACATCATAACCTTGATCACGGAAATATTCTGCAATAGTAATTCCAGTGTACACACAAGCTTCCCTTGCTGCAACAGGCATGTTTGAAGTATTAGCTATAAGAACAGTTCTATCCATTAAAGGATTTCCAGTTTTAGGATCTTCAAGTTCTGGAAACTCTAAAAGTACCTCAGTCATTTCATTTCCACGTTCTCCACAACCAACATAAACAATAATATCTGCATCTGCCCACTTAGCTAATTGTTGTTGTGTAACAGTTTTACCAGAACCAAATGGTCCAGGAATAGCAGCTGCACCACCTTTAGCTACTGGGAAGAAAGTATCTTGTATTCTTTGACCAGTAACCAAAGGAATATCTGGATCAAGTTTATCTTTATATGGTCTACCTTTCCTAACTGGCCATTTTTGAAGCATTTGAACTTTTTTAATTCCATCATCAGTTTCAATCTCAGCAATATCTTCTTCTACTGTAAATTCTCCACTTGAAACAATACTTTTTACAGTACCTTCAATTGTTGGAGGAATTAAAATCTTTTGAAGAACAGCTGAAGTTTCTTGAACTTCACCAATTATATCTCCACCTTTTACTTTATCTCCAACTTTAGCTAAAGGTGAAAAAGTCCATTTTTTATCTTTAGGAATAGAAGGTACATCTACACCTCTTTCAATAAATGAACCAGTTTTTTCCTTAATTACTTCAAGTGGTCTTTGAATTCCATCAAAAATAGACCCTATTATACCTGGTCCAAGTTCAACAGATAATGGTCCACCTGTACTTTCTACCTTCTCACCAGGTTTTAACCCAGCTGTTTCTTCATAAACCTGAATGGTTGCAGTATCTCCTTCAAGCTCGATAATCTCTCCAATAAGCTTACCGTCACCTACCTTAACCATTTCATACATTTGAGTTCCTCTCATCCCATCTGCGATGATAACAGGTCCTGCAATTTTAATAATATTTCCTTCGGTAATCATTTAACCATCTCTACCCCAATAACTCTTTTAATAAGTTCACCCATAGGGTCACTATCCCTCTCAGATGAGCCAGATTTATCTGGTATTTCAATAATCATCGGTAATACATCTGAACCTATTCTTTTATCAATATGTTCCCTTATATTTTCAGCTATTTTTTCTGTGATAATTATAATAGAAATGTCGATATTTATCAATTCATCAAGAGCAATTTCTGCTTCTTCATTGGATTTTACAACTCTACATTCCTTTACTCCACCAAGTTGAAAACCAGTAACAGTGTCAATATCTCCAATAACAGCTACAGATGATTTCATAAAAACACTTCCCTATATTTCACAGTAAAAAAAAGGTTTTTAAAAGATTTCACACTAACATCTCCTTAATTTCAGATATAGGGAAGTTAAGCTCTCTTTTAGCCCTTATAATAATTTTTAAATTCTTAATTTCTCTTTCTTTTTGGCTTAAAAATCCTAAAATTGGACCAATACCTAATGGTTTTCTTAAAGAAAGAGATTTAGCATTGCTTATAATATAATCATCTAAAGCTTTTTCAAATACAGATACTGAACCATTTTCACTATATTCAGATAATGCATCCCCAAGAATTTGTGAATAATCAGTGCCTTCCAAACCAGAAATAACACCAGAAACATCTTCAGATTCCATTAAATCTTTTAATTTCCATTCTCTTAATTGATAACCATCTTTAATAATGTGAGGACTAAGCTCATCAAAAGATAAACCATCTACTTTTGCCCTTATAATTAATTTAAGATTAGCTATATCGACTTGATCACCGATATAAGAATATAAAATCTGTGAATTTTCATCAGAAGGTGTTCCAGCAGATTTTAAAAGATTTTCTAAATAATATTTATCCAAAGCTGATTCTAAAGGCAAAATCATTTTTGACTCTTCATAATCTGGAAGTGCGTCTTCAAGAATAGCTGAATACTCTGTATTATCTAATCCTGCAACAATATCAGTTACATTATTTGCATCAGCTAAATGTTCAATTTCAGAAAAAAGTCTTCCAGAAGGAATTAAAAGATTTAAAGTTTCTTCCTTTGCAAAACCCATTTCTTTAGCTGCAAGTAAGGATTTAATATTGTTAATATCCGATTTTTTAGATAAAACTTCAAATGCACTTTGAATATCTTTAGGAGCTATTTTTGAAATCAATTCATAAGTTTCTGCAAGTTGAATATCCAATGCTTTTTCTAAGCTGTGATTATCCAAGTAATCAGCATAATCTGGAAATCCTCTTAGATAATTTGTAATTTCTTCTATATTACTAGATTCAACTATTTCGGAAAGTTGTTTCTCATCAAATAATCTTCCTTTTCTAGCTCTTATTCTTGCATTAGGATGGAGATAAGGATAAATATCCAGTACTGGTCTGCTTGCAATAATAACAATAACTGCACCTATAACAATAACTGCAAGTATAACAATCACAAGGAATGCTTCAGATGTTAGTCCAACTTGACTTAACAATGCAGTAATTTCATCAGCCATATTAATCTCTCCTAATTAAACAAAATCTGAGCAACTTCTGACCTTAAAGCTTTTTTATATCTTATCATTCTAGCTTCTATAGTATTGTTAACTACAATTTCGCCATTTTTTGTTTTAAGTATAGCTCCACCAATAGTTTCAATAGCTTCTCCAATTTCTAAATTTGTATCTTTGTTTAATTCAGATTTAATTTCATTAGCTATTGAACTGAGTTTACTACTAATTTTTGTTTTATCTTCTTCTTTAACTTGAACAATTAAGTTTCCACCACCAATTTCAGTAGCTGCTTCCTTAATCATTTTATTTAAAGAACTTACATACTTAGTATCAGAAGAAGATGCAATATTTTTTAATTCATCATTTGCTTTATTAAAAGCCGTTTCTATTACTTCTTCTCTAGCCTCTAATTCAAGTCTTCGAGAATTCATTTTAGCTTCAGATATTATTTGCTGGTACCTCATATCAGATTGTTTTTTTGCATCATCCAATATATTGTTTTTTTCTGCTTCAGCTTTTTTGTTTCCATTTTCAAGAATGGAATCAACTTTAACTTCAGCTTCTTGGAGGATCTTATCAGCTTTAATCTGAGCTTCAGATTTTATATTAGAGACAATATTTTCTGTCCCAGAGCTCATTTATTGACCCCCTAATTTAACCTAAGATTCCACCAAATACCATAAGTAAAATAGCTATTAAGAAACCATAAATAGCCTGAGTTTCTGGTAATGCAGAGAAAATAATACCTTGAGCAAACATACTCTTATCTTCAACAACAGCTCCAACAGAAGATGCTGCAGCTATACCTTGACCCATACCAGATCCAAGACCTGCAAATCCAATTGAAGCACCTACACCAACAGCAACTAAACCAACATTTGTTGGAAGACCTGCTCCACCACCAAGTAAACCTGAAAATACTAACAACAATATTGCAATCAAAAATCCATAAATAGCCTGAGTTTCTGGTAATGCAGAGAAAATAATACCTTGAGCAAACATACCCTTATCTTCTGCAACAGCACCTACACTTCCAGCTGCAGCCATACCCTGACCTAAACCTGAACCTAATCCAGCAAATCCAATAGCTACTCCAGCACCAATAGCTGCAAGAGCAGTTCCTAATTCTACCATAATTTTTATCTCCTTATTATTAACATGAATAAAATTTTATTTTTATTGATAATTCAAAATATCATCAATTAACGTGAAATGATTTAATCTATTTAAAAATATTTAATCTAATTAAAATAATTAAATCTAATTAAAAATGATTAAATCTAATTAAAAACTATTTAATCTAATTAAAATAATTAAATCTAA
>WRMT01000164.1 GCA_009777005.1 Methanobrevibacter sp.
ATTAATAATTATTAGCGAGTATTTTAAAAAATTAAGATATTTTAATACAAATTAAAAAAATCTGAAAATGCAAAAAATTTTGTCTTCAACTATAATAAGGGTTAATACACTTTATTTTTTTTTTCGAGTTTCAATGTTTAAATTGAAATACTTTGAAATAGCATTTATCCTGCTATAAATTTTTTATTTCCACATTCAGGGCAAAAAGGCATTATATCAAACTTGTCTTCTATATATAATGGTTTATAACAATCGGTACATATATATCTTCCTTTTCCTGAGTGGCTGCCTGAAAAATACATATTATCCCTATACCTCCATACTTGGATAATCCATTATATGAATATGCTGGTATTTATACTTTACTAAAAAATCTTGAATAGTAGAAATATAGACATATTAATGTTAAATATTGATAACAAAAAATGAGCTAATACAAAAAAAGGAGAGAGTGAAAAATTTGAGAGCTTGAATATTGTATGTTAGCAATTTTTTTAACATTTATAAAAAAATATTTTTTAATAATAATCTCTTAAATCATTTAAAATTTAATTTATAAGATTTTTAACATTATTTATAAAAATTTTATTTGTTACAAATATTAAGTGAAATACTATATTAAAACGCTATTTTATAAAAATCAATTATTGTATTATAATAGTCTATCTCATTAATATCCAATAAATGGTTCTTCTTTCCTTTCATCTTTTTCTTCTTTTTTAGGTTTTGCCATTGTTATTAAACCTAATGAAAGTACAAATAATGGAATAAATACAATAGCTATTCCATAAACAATCCAATCAAGTTGTTGAAATATTAACGCATTTATTAAAGATATCAAAGATATTAACATTATTAAGTAGCTAGTTAACATTAGTCTATCCATTTTCACACCTTTATTATTAAATTGAATTAAAACATTTATATAAAGCTGAATTAAAACCTTTAAATTAAACTGAGTAGAACATTTATTATAAAATTGGCTTAAAATAATTATAAGCAAAATCTTAAATGGGCTTAAAATAATTATACGCAAAATATTATTTTTTTAAATTTATAATTTTTTAAATCAATAATAATACTCTAAATTCAATTTCTACATTAATATTTTATTTTTTAATTTATTTCTTAATTACCTTATAATATCCTTCAAATTTATGTTTAAATCATATTACTTTAATAATTATTAATAAGATTTCTATTGCTCTTATAATTACCATTAAAGAGCTTAAATGAATGATTAAAATAAATGGAGAACCTGGTGTTCTAAACATTTCGGCTTTTGTAGCAAAAAATGGAGCTATGCCTGTTTCACCAGCTATACCAATTAAAAGCAATATTGCTCCAAATGTCATCATTGGAGCAGTAGTAGCTATATTAGCTATTTCAAATAAACTAAGAGTTCCAGTAGATGCCAATACAATAGCTGCTCCTCCAAATAATGGGAGTGAAGATAACATAGCTATTATTCCATAATTATAAGCAGCATCAAGAACATCAATTTGTTTAACTGCAGAAACTATGCCTACATTAACTATACCAATTAAAGCTACGAACAAAGTAAAATTGAACAAATCACCAGTTATCATTGCTCCAGCAGTAGCTAAACCACAAATAATAGCTAAAAATCTTCTTATTTTAAATTCTTCTAGACCAACTGAAACTTTATTATCCTTTAAAGTTTTGAAACTTGCTTCAACTTGAGTTTCGGTTCGGCTAATAGCTATTAATACTGTGAATATTAAGACAACTATAAACATGAATAAGTGGAAAGGAGTAAAATATAGTACAATATCTCCTAAAGGAATCGTTCCAAGTAAATCCCCACCTAATGATGCTAGATCCATTTTAATCCTCTTTATTAATTTTATAGTAAATATTTAATAATGTAAATGCTAATCAATGAATTTTTAGTAGTGATTAATAATTATATTATGTTTTATATAATAAAATTTAATATTCTTAGTAGTGATTTTTATTATTTTTTATAAATTAAATTTAATAAATAAAATTTAAAATTTTAAGATAATTTTAATAATTTTTTATAAATTAAATTTAAAAGATTCATTAAATGATTATATTAAATTCATTTGATTGTAAATGATTTTTTTTAAGTAATTTTTCTTAAGTAAAATCAAAAATTCACTGACTTATATTTTTTATCAAAATTTTTTTAATTATAATAATTATTAATTATTGTTTATATTTTATGAAGTATTATTAATTATTCTTATATTATGAATTTTAAATTTTTATGATGTTTTTCATTCTCTCTTATACTCTTTCCTCATCATAGTTCCAATCTTTATGATGTTTTTCATTCTCTCTTGTACTCTTCCCTCATCATAGTTCCAATTAATCCAATTTTAGAAGCTACTTTTAAAACTAAACCACAAGCAGCCATAAACAAGCTTAAAAGCCATAATTCAGGTGTTATGAAGAACAGTACAAATCCAACAATCCACAAACACCAAGCTATTCCTGAAACTCCACTAATTCCATCAATAATAGCTATTGGTAATCCTCTTGATTTTCTTGAAATGATATATAATAATATTCCTCCACCAGCTACTGCACCACCAGTGAAACCAGTTAAAAATATGCCAAAACCTATCATTATAAGTGCGATGAAATTTGGAGCAGTAGTCATGATTTCCATATCTAATGTTAAAGGAAGAGGTAACACAGAAGTCTGTATCTCTTTGTCACTTTTAGACTCAATTTTTCTCATTTCACGAGAAACTAGTATTTCAGATATTGCTAAAATTTCAGCTAATTCTACAACCAAACCAGGTAATATTAAAGCTTCAGCTAAATCTGTTCCAGTTGCTGCCACAATGATTAACATAGCTAATCCTACAATATCAGTTAAAATAAGGATTTGAATATCTCTTTTTTCAATAGCTATTCCCATTAAACCTATGAAAGCTATAATAATTCCTACATATACTGCTGGAATGTAGAACGAAGCGATAATAGCTGGAACAAAATCTGGAACTAACATTTAATTATACTCCTCAACCTTATTTGAAGAAAAAACAGATATAAACATTTAATTATACTCCTCATCCTGATTTGAATTATTTTCATCCTTTCTTTTCATTGTGAAATTAACTGCTAAGAAAGAAGCTATTGTAAAAGACATCATCAAAATAGATGATTCTAATATAGTATCAAATCCTCTTGTATAATAAAGAATTTCATCAATTAAGCCACCTGGTGAAGAATAGATTGAAGTTCCAAAATAAGGAGAAATTGATTTAACAAAGAGAGCCTGTGGAGACATATATGAATTAACCATCCCTATTGATTCAGAGTTTTCAGGATACTGAGCTCTTGTAATTCCAGGAACTTTTAAAACTTCACCTCCTCTATCATATGGAGCAACAGACAAACCTTCTTCTATTTGTAGCTGAGGAGCTGGTCTTGGATACAATTGATCTACATTTAAATCCATTGGAATTAAAAAACCCAGAAGAAGAATTAATCCAAGAATGACAGAAAATAGCTTCGGAATTTTTCTAGGATTAGCTAATTCATTCCAAAGTCTTCCAATTCTTATCATACATCTGCCCCCATTTCCTCTAATCTAGTAATCGTTCTAAGTAATACTAAAGTAATAACAGCAGTAGCTGCTACAAAAGTCATTAAAGCTAAAGTATGGTTATAAATAAGGAATATTAATGAAACCCCAATTGCAGCTATTTCAGTATTGAAAGTTCTAACTATAGGATCTTTCACACCAGGTCCAGCTACAGTAGCTAAACTTCCTAAAATAGCTAATATGCAACCAGTATAAAAGAATAAGTCCACTTCAATCACTACTGTTACCCTCCTGCACTAATTTTCTTTTTTTCTTTCTAATTTCATCAATTTTTATAATAGATAAGAGGAAAATTATTGTAGTAATTGGTCCAAATAAAGCAATGACTAATGCTACATCTAAATATTTAAAAGAAACAACAGCTAATAAAAAGCCTGCTTCCATTACAGCAAACATTATAACCTTATCTAAAGGTTTTTTAAGCCAAATTATGCCTAAAGCACCTATAAACATTAATATTATTGAAAGTGTTGTAATATTAATAAAATCTAAAGGGTTCATTAAATATCACCATAATTATTAATCCAAAACAATTTCATTATCTAACCTATTTAATGTGTAAGCTATTGCATTAGACCCAATAGTAGATGTAACGAAGAATACAGTAGCTATTATAAGACCAAATGGACTATTAACAGAAAGTGCAATAAGTGCTGAAATACCAAAATCAATAACATTGACATATAACATTTTTTCAGCTTTATTTCTAGTTAAAAGCGTTCTTATAGCCATTATTATAACAATTATAATTATAATTTCTTCTATCATTCTACCATTCCACTAATATACTATTAATTATAATAATATAATAATATTTTTAAACTTTTAAGAAAAATACCAAAACTTTATAATAATTAATAATATTTTTAAATTAAGAAAATTACCAAAATATAAAATTCCACTTTTAAAAAAATACCCAAATATATTGCAAAAATATTTTCTTAAGTAAAATGTAAATTATCTAAACCATTTGCTTTGTTTTTTATAAGCTATAATCACAAAAATCAATACTGTGAGTAAATAACATTAATCTAATTTTGTGTACCTATTCATTAGTTTAGCTATGTTTCCAAGTAGTGTAGTAGAACTTGGATGATGAATACCCTGAATAGTAGTTATAGCTATTACCATTCCAACAATAAACATTTCTGGCGTGAAACCAATATATGAAAAAAGAACCACAATTACAGTCATGGACAATGCACCAATTGTTCCAGCATATCCAGCATCAGCACAAAGTCTATTGCCAATAAACACTAAGAAAGCAGCTATTATTCCTCCTTCTATTCCTAAAAGCATCACACCTATTGAAGCGAGTAATGTACCTGCAGAAGCATCAGGAGAACAAAGGATGTTTCCCTGAAAAAATCCTCCAGCTAAATCTCCCCCTCTCTTTTTAATAGAATAACCTACAATATCTGCACCTTTAACACCAGGAACTTCAGGTAAACCCATGAATGTGTCAATAATGACAAAATTTAGCCATGCAATTACAGTAGCAATAGCTATTGCGAAAATTTCATTCATTTACTTCCTCCTTAACTTCAGGTGGATTTGGAAAAACATGATAAAACAAATATTTCACAAATAAGGCAGAAACAAGACCCATAATTATAGCTAATACCATTCCATTATATATCCAAAGAAAATTTATGGAAAAACAAATTGCCAAAAGTCCAATAGCTATTATTGGAGTTGGAAATATTGCACTATTTGTCCAAGAGAACCTTCTTGGTTTTTCAGGTAAAATAGGCATCTTAAGTCCAATAGCTATTATTATGGAAGTAGCTATAGCTATTAGATAATTTAATAGATAAGTTTCATTAAGATGAACAATCATGATAAAAGGTAGTACTGCAATATATATAAATTTTGTTACTAGATGCTGAACATTTCTTAACAATCTCAAATATATATTTAACACATAGTCTTAATAGCTATTAAAAACTAAAATTTAAAAATCAATTAGTATTAAACAAAAAGATTTAGGAAGAATCACACAAATATCTAGAAAATAATTAATTAAAATAAATAGTTAATATAATTTAATTATTAAAAAAAACAAAGTAAAAATATTTATATTTAATAATCATTTGATTAAATTTTAAAAATATATATTATTAATAAAGGTGAAACTGTTAATTTTTATATTTTATTATCATCATTTTTGATTAAATTTAAAATATGATAATTTAATACATAAAACTGTTTATTTTTATATTTTATTATCATCATTTTTGATTAAATTTAAAATATGATTATTTAAACCAAAACAAACAACATTCATTGAAAATTATAAAAATATTTAAAATATTTAAAAAAAAAGCATTCATTGGAAAAAAAAAACAAAAACAAAAAATATTCAGAAAAATAATAAAAAAAAGGAAGTTATCAATGAAAAATAAAAATATTATTGTTACAGGTGGTTTAGGGTTCATTGGTTCACATATTGTTGATGAACTAATTGATAAAAACAAAATTACAATAATAGATGATAAATCTACTGGAAAAGTAGAAAACCTTGAAAACCCTAACCATGAAAACTTAAAGCTAGTGATAGGAAACCTAAATGATTTAAATTTAGATGAATTATTTAAAGGAATAGATTATATTTTCCATTTAGCAGCATTAGCTAGTGTTCCTAAAAGTGTGGAAAATCCATTATTGAATCATGAAAACAATGTTAATGCTACTTTAAAGTTACTCATAGCTGCTAAAAATAATAATGTTAAAAAAGTTGTATTTTCATCTTCTTCAGCTATTTATGGAGACAATCCTAATATGCCTTTAGAAGAGAAAGAAATTCCAAGTCCTAGTTCTCCTTATGCTGCATCAAAAGCATCTTGCGAACTTTATTGTCAGTCATTTACTGAAAGCTATAATTTAGCTACTGTTTCACTTCGATATTTTAATGTATTTGGACCAAAACAAGATGTGAACTCTCAATATGCAGCAGTTATCCCTAATTTTATTCATTCACTAACAAATAATAAACAACCCGTAATATATGGTGATGGAAAGCAGAGCAGAGATTTTATATATGTTAAAGACATTGTAAAAGCAAATATAGCTGCTTGTGAATCAGATTATAATGGAGTTTTAAATGTAGCTTCTGGAATATCATTATCAATAAATGATTTATTCAAAATTATAAAAAAAGTTTTAAATTCCGATATTGATCCTAAATACTTAGATGAAAGACCTGGAGATATTAAGCATTCTTTAGCTAATGTTGAAAGTTTAAAAAATATTGATTATAAAATTGACTCAAACTTATTTGAAGAAAATCTTAAAAAAACCATTAAATGGTTTGAGAATAAACAATAACTTTAAAAAGAAACTGTTATAATTTCTAAATCTTTTTTTAAATAATAAACTGAAATGTGAATTTATTTTTATAAAAATTTAAATTTATAATAAAA
>WRMT01000165.1 GCA_009777005.1 Methanobrevibacter sp.
CCAACTAAAATACCAATGACCTCTGATTTTTCCCAAAAATCTAGGACCCTAAATTAATTAAAAACTTTATTTTTGGGACTATAAACTATAAAAAAAAAGTATTTTACTTAATGTATATAACAAATAAAGTTTTCAGAATAATGTTAAAAACATTTTATATTAAATTTAAAATGATTATACAGATGATGAGGATTATTATAAAAAAATCTAAATATAGTACCTTCACCTACTTATGTGACATTTTAATCATTAAAATCGAACATAGAAAAAAGCTCTAAAAATCTTTAAAATATGGTTTAAACTATTTACAAATAGAAAAAAAGTTTTTTATATCTCATTTTATTATGTCAAAAAAGTTTGCAAAAGTACTATATTAAAAAAATTTGGTAACTTACTTAAACTTATATACATTAAATATTAAAACTTATTAAAAAATTAAAAACCTTTTATACATTAAATATTTAAATTTAAAAAAAATATGACAGGATATTATGAAAAATAAAGTTGACTATTCCTTATATTTAGTTACTAACAGCTATAATAAAACAAATGAAGAATTTCTAAAAATTGTTGAAGAATCTATTCTTGGAGGAGTTACAATTGTCCAAATTAGAGAAAAGGCAATCCCAACAAAAGATTTTTATAATTTAGCTATTGATGTGAAAAAAATAACAGACAATTATGATGTTCCTTTAATTGTAAATGATAGAGTAGATGTAGCTATATCTATTGACGCCGATGGAGTTCATGTTGGACAAAGTGATCTTCCTGCAAATGTAGTTAAAACTATCATAGGAGATGATAAAATATTAGGAGTTTCAGCAGCTACAATAGAAACAGCGCAAAAAGCTGAAAAAGATGGAGCAGATTATATTGGAGCAGGAGCAATATATCCTACAGAAACTAAAGAATCAACATGTATAACAATGGACTATTTAAAAAAAATAGTCGACAATCTGAATATTCCCGTTGTAGCTATTGGAGGATTAAATAAGGACAATATAGATAAAACTCTAATTAAAACTGGAATCAAAGGAATTTCTGTTGTTTCAGCTATTATGAATAGTGATAATCCAAAAATAGCTAGTGAATTATTGAAAAAAAAGTTTTAAAATATGAACATGAAAAGAAACTTCCTTAATTGAATCTCTTACTTAACTATAACCTCTTAGTTAACTATGATATCTAATTAAAACATATATCCTCTATTTAACCATTATTTTCTCACTTTTAAAGAATAATATCAAGTTATTTCAATTATTTAACATTATCTTTAAACTTTTCAGCTGATTTTTCCAGTGCCTCAACAGCAACTAATTTTTTACCAGCAAGAAGATTTATACACGCTCCTCCTCCACTACTAATATGATCCATTTTTTCATCAAAGCCCATTGAAACAGCTGCTGCAGCAATATGTCCTCCACCAATTATTGAAAACCCTTCAGAAGTAGCTATTGCATTTAATAAATCTTCTGTTCCCATTGCAAATTTAGGGTTTTCAAAAACTCCAGCAGGACCATTGGCAAATATTGTTTTAGCATTTCTAATAATTTTTGCATAATCTTTAATAGTTTCTATTCCTATATCAAAAATAGGTCTATTAGGCATATTATCAATAGCTACATCCCTTCTTTTATCATCATCCTCAATAGCTAAATCTTTTGGATAAATAATATTATCTTTGTATTTTTTGAGTAATTTTTTTGATTTTTTAACAATTCCTAAGTATCCTTTTTCTTCTATGAACTTCTTATTCATTTTACCAATATTTGCACCTGTAGCTAAGAGAATAACATTAGCTACTAATCCTGTTGTTAAAATAAAATCCGAAGTTCCATTTTTCAATACATTTTCCATTATATTGATAGAATCATCAGCTTTCATTCCACCTAAAACAAAAACACAAGGTTTTTTAACATTTTTTAAAGCTGTGCTAATAGTTTTAAGTTCTGATTCCATAATCAAACCAGCTGCTGATGGAACAACTTCTGTAAATCCTACAAGTGAAGGTTGCGATCTATGAGCAGCTGCAAAAGCATCATTAACAAATAAATCAAACAATGGTGCTAATTTTTTAATAAGTATAGTTTTAGATTGTTTTTTAGGAGAGTCAGATATTGATTCTTCTGAAAAAAACCTAACATTTTCAAGAAGAATAATTTCTCCTTTTTCCATGTCTTTAATAGCATCAATAGCTTGAGATGAAAAAATAGAATCAATGTAGTTAACTTTTAATCCTAAAATCGAAGATAAAGCCTTAGTATGTTGTTTTAAAGTTGTGAAATCCTTTTTACCTGGTCGACTTTGATGAGCTAAAAGAACAGTTTTTGCACCTCTATTTGATAGCTCTTTAATAGTTTGAGAATGTAATTTCATTCGAGTATCATCTAAAATAAGCCCCGAATTAGGATCTACTGGAGAATTAATATCAATTCTAACTAAAACCGTCTTATTCTCAAGATTAAAATCATCGATAACATTAAATTTAATAGTCATTTTTCCATCCAAAGCAAGTTAGTGATTGAATTATATAAATTATAGTTAATTCTTTATTATAATTTTATATATAATTTAAGTTTATAACATGATAAATATAAACTTTATTTTTTGATATTTATAATAAAATTATTAAGAATTATAAATCTTTATAGTAAATTACCAAATTCTTTTAACATTTATAAAAAAAATTTATAATAATCTTTATAATCATTTTAAATTTATATGGTGTCGGCATTTGATTTAAAAATGATGATAATTTTAAACTTGTTTAAAACCCTTTAAATCATATTTTACTAAATAAAATTTGATAAATTAATCAAAATTTACATTTTCAAAAGTTTTGTCGAATACTATAGTCATGGAAATAATTTTTTTAAAGTAATCAAAACTTGAAACTAAAAGTTATAATCTTTATTATTATAATCCATTAGATTATTTTAACAATTCTTAAAAATAAAAATATTTTTATAAAAAAATTGAATTAAACAATATTTAAACATATTTTTTAAATTAAATAAAATTTATTAAAATAAATTATTACAAACTTTTTTTCCAAGACTATAATTTAAAGATTTAAATTAATTAAAACAATATTCATAACAAATAATGATTTATAGTACTTGACATTTGACTTAAAAATGAGGATAATTTTAAACTTGTTTAAAACCATTTAAATCCTATTTTACTAAATAAAATTTGATAAATTAATGAGATAGATATTTTCAAAAGTTTTGTCGAATACTATAATATAAAATTATTAGCTAGAACTTTTTTGGGAGTTAGTATGACAGCAGAAATAATTATAATGAATAAAAATGCAATTGCATTGGCTGCAGACAGCGTAGTAACAATAACAATAAAAGAAAATGGAGAAACGAAAAGAAAAACCTACGAAGGAGCAAATAAATTATTTATGCTTTCAAATGACCCTCCAATGGGAATAATGACTTATCAAAATGCAGATTTTATGAATATTCCTTTGGAAACATTGATTAAAGAGTATAAAAAAAGAAATGATTCTGTTAATAAGAAAACTCGTTTAAAAAATATGTTTAAAAGCCCTTTGGATTCTGTTGAAAGCTATATGTTTGATTTTTTAGAATTCTTAGAAAGATATTGCATTAAAAGATATGATGAAAATCTAATAAATAACTACATACATCAACAAATTAAATTTTTAGAAGATTTAATTGAAAAAAAAGGTAAAACTCTGATGAAAAAAATTTTAAAGTCAGAGGAATTCGATAAATACAATAAAATTATTAAAAAAGATGATTTTAATAAATACGATCAAGAAACCAGCAGAATAATGGGTCTTTTGGAAATATCACAAGATGAAGAGAAAGAATATTTAAAACATATAAAGTCGTTTATATTATACCTTATTTTCAGAGATTCCCATACTGGGATAGTCATAGCTGGATTTAATAGTACTAGTCCTTTTCCACAATTTTGCTCGGTAGACATTTTTAATATGGACAATAAAGAACTAAAAGCCATTAATTTTAAACAAAAACAAATAGACAATAGAAATTCGTCAATAATTAAACCATTTGCCCAATCCGACGTTATTGAAAATTATTTAAACGGTATTAACCCCCATATAACTGATAAAATAGATAAATACGTCGATGAAACCCTGAAAAATTATCCAAAATCGTTTTACAATATTTTAGAGAATATTGAAGAAATTGATAAGGAAAATTTAGACATTATGAAAAAACCATTTGAAGTTTTAAATAAATTTAATAATGATTTAATGGATGGTCTTCATGAAACAATTGATAATGCTAAAAATTATTTATTAGAGGATGTTAAAGGTGCTGTAAGTGTTATGCCAAAGGAAGAATTAGCAAGCATGTCAGAATCTCTCATACACATTACTTCTTTAAAGCGAAAAGCATCATCTGACATTGAAACTGTTGGTGGAAAAATTGATGTGGCATTAATAACTAAAGGTGATGGATTCATATGGATTAAAAGAAAACATTATTTCAATTCTGAATTGAATTATCATTTCTTCGAATAAAATATATATAACTAATAACATATTTATATTGAAAGAGGTATTGATATGTCAATAGAAGAATTTGAAAAATTTTTAAAAAAAAATGATGAAAATGATTCTGCTAGAGTGGCTGCTAGAGAAGCATTACTCAAATTCGAAGAAAAAGTTCTTAAAGCATTGAAAAATCCAGAGTGAAAATTTTCAGATTTCATTGTTAATGATGTCCATAATTAATATCAGATGTTTTTAAAACACCTTCTTATAATCTTCATTTTCAGTTAAACACCCCACATCAAGAACTAACCTTATACTACTTATATCATCTCATAGTAAGTTAACCATGCTGTATACTGTATGGCTTCAAGTTGTGTCCAAAAGTCATCTCTTGGAGTAATAATTATTACTTTTTTCTAATTTTGTAGTAATCATTTTTCACTATCATCTATTCTTTCAATTTATTTGTCTTTGATTTTTTTTTAGGTTTTTTTCTATTTATTTGTTTTTGTTTTTTTTCTCTTTTTTTGTTTAGTTAATGGTTTAATTTTGTTATTGCGAGGTTTGTTGATATTTAAAATTCTTTTATGATTTAAAAAATTGGAATTTTTTAAAATATAATCAGATGAAACCTGAAAATATGGAAATTAAAATAGCTAACAATTTAATTTTAACTGGTATTGAATTAAAAATATTAGATTTGATTAAAAATGAAATCCAAAATCTATTAGAGAATTAGCTAGGTTTTTAAATAAAGATATTAAACTTATACATACCAAAATTAAAAATTTGGAAGAAACTGGATTATTAAAGTTAAAAGAAAGGGTTAAAAATAGTAAAGTTCCTTATTTGAATTATGAAAAGATAGAATTAGCTATTTAAGAGAGTGTGAAGTTATTGGTCACATGAAAATTTTATTCAAAAGAATGATTATTTAGTATAAGCATTGGAAAATCAAATAATAATCTTCAAGAGCCAAAAAACTTTACATCTGCGAAAAAATCAACAAAAAAATTGTTAAAAATCAAAATCAGATATTAAACAAAAATATTCTTAAATTTTGCTGACTAAATCCAATAAAGCAGTTTGTGGGTCTTTAGCTAAAATAATTCCTGAAGCTAAAAGAACTCCAGTTGCACCTAAATCCATAGCTGCTTTCATATCTTCACCTGTGGAAATTCCTGCCCCACAGAGAACTTCTACATTCTTATTAACATCTTTTACTTTAGCTACTGTTCCTTCAACAATTTCTGGTTCAGCTTGAGAAACTGGAATACCTGAACCAATAAGTTCTGGAGGTTCAACAGCTACAAAGCTAGGATTAAGAGTAGCTGCTGCTACACTAGTTTCAATGTTGTTCGTGCAAACAACTGAAACTAAATCATTGTCTCTAGTTTTTTTAACAACTTCTCCAATATCAGCTAATTTCATTCTTATCTCTGAATGGTTTAACAATGTTCCATTAATTCCAGAATCAATTAAACACTCTAAAAGGTTACTTCCAGTATGTCCTCCAGGACTGATTGGATCAATGTGTTGAGCCAATATTGGAATATTTGTTTCATTATTTATCCTATAAATATCTGCAGTTTGTGGTGCAGCAACCATTGTTATTCCAGATTCTTTAGCTACATTTTCTAAAGCTATAGCTAATTTCAAAGCATTCTCGCCACTAGATTCTAAGTAAGTCTTAAAATTTAATATAACAGTTGGTGTTTTAATCTTAGTCATTTTAAATTCTCATTTTAAATTTTTTAGGTTTAAACCTCAATAATTAAAGTTATGATTTCTATTATCAGATATTAATGTATCAATTTATTACTAGGCTATTTCGGTTGATTTGACAATAAAAAAATATTTTTCTTTTAAATAATTTTAACTGCATTTAATCTTCTATTTATACATTTTGTTATTAGCTATTTTCTTTTCCATTTGTATCTAATGGATTTATTTGTTTTTTCACATATTGAAAATAATTTCATCTTTAATTCTATTATCCACACAAGAAATTTCATAGATACATAATGATTTAACAAATTTTTCTATAATAGCTATTACAAACCTTTTAGTACCTATTTTGGAAGGATTATAAGTAGTATATTGAATTGGTACATGACAAAAAGTAAGTATGAACCTAGTTTTTTTATTAATTAATAATATGTATTACATAAATAAATATTTTTTCCCTAAAAAAAAAGGTTCTATCAATATTAAATAATTCTGGATTCTAACTAAAAAAACCAGAAACTTAAATTAATGTTCACTTTTTCCTTTTTTATGATTCATATTCCAGCAAAAAAATAATTGTGTGAATTTAATTATATACTCTGTTTTAATCGTTATTAAAAATAATTAGAGAGCAAAAGAAAAGTAAAAAATTATAACATTTTATATTAATTAACAAGGTGTCTGATTTAGGTGAAGTCAACGAGCTTTATTATTTCTTCAATTTCACTGTAACCCTTGCTAATTAGTATTCCTATTAAAAGTACATTTAGATAAACGTGTTTAT
>WRMT01000166.1 GCA_009777005.1 Methanobrevibacter sp.
TATTTCATAAGTATTAAATAAAAATTAAAAATTATTAAATATTACTATAATGCAATAAAATATTATGAAAGATGATTTAGAAGTTCAAAAAGAAATTCTTTATTCTCTTTTTAGAACAAGACATATAGGAAAAAAGCATACTCCTCTTAATAATTTATGTAAAAAACTAGCAAAAATTCCTTGTAAACAAATAAGACATAACACCAACTCGCTTATAAAAAAATATTTAATACTTCTATATCCTACAGGGCATGGCATTGATATTAGATTAAACCCGAGAAAGATGAATGAGATTACAGAGATTATCAAAGAAAAAAAATGAATGAACTGTATAATACCTAGTTCCATATGGAAAAACAAGACCTAAAGAAATAGCTTCATTAAATTCTATTTTTTAATAATTAAATGAAAAAACCTTAAGTTGATAGCTTTACTTACTGAAACTATTTTTGAATTTTATCATATCTTAGAAAGATTTATATATTACTATTTACATAATTAGTATTACTTTTTGTATTAGGATGACAAATAATAATAATTTTTTTCATTTTAATTTATTATTTTCTGGGATTAATGGATAAAATGTCAAATAAAAACACTGTAAAATTATTTGAAAATAAGGAAATTCGAACAATATGGAATGAAACAGAAGAAGATTGGTACTTTTCTGTGATTGATATTATAAAAATTCTTAGTGAAAGTAAAGATCCGTCTTCTTACTGGAGAAAGTTAAAACAGAGGTTAAAGGAAGAAGGTGATAAAACCGTGACAAATTGTCACAGGTTGAAACTAACAGCAGCTGATGGTAAAAAGAGATTAACGGATGTGGCAAATACTAAACAGATTTTAAGGCTTGTTCAATCTGTTCCATCTCGAAATGCAGAGCCATTTAAAAGATGGTTAGCTGAACTTGGTAAAGAACGTTTTGATGAAATAATTGATCCTGAAATAACAATTAATCGAGCTGTTAAAACATATCGTAGCAAAGGTTACTCTGAAAAGTGGATTACTCAGCGTTTAAAGTCTATTGAAATGAGAAAAGAGTTAACCGATGAATGGAAAAGATCTGGTGTTGAAGAAGGAATTGAATACTCTATATTAACAGATGAAATTACTAAAGCTTGGGCTGAAATGAATACTCAAGAATATAAAAAGTTTAAAAGCCTGAAAAAAGAGAGTCTTAGAGATAATATGTCTAATCTGGAGTTAGTTCTTAATATGCTTGGTGAGGTGTCTACTACAGAAATTTCTAAAATTACAAATCCCGATGGTTTCGATGAAAGTAAAACAGTAGCTAAACGAGGGGGTAGTGTAGCTAAAGATGCAAGAGATAGTTTTGAAAGAGAATCTGGAAAATCAGCTATCATTTCCCGAAATGCAAAAAAACCAGACCTATTGGATAATGATTAAATTACATTAGAAATATTTAGGATATATTAAATATATAGTCCTCGATTTTGGGAAAATTGAAGGTGTTTGCATCGTGTTTATCATGTTAAAATTCATCATTGGTTGTTAAATAACATTACAGATGGTATTATCTTCTTTAGTGAAAATTTTAAAAATTAAAATCAAAATATTCTTTAAAATCCTTAATATTTTCATGTATATTTTTAATATTTTCTAATACTATCATATTTAAATCACTAAATATAGTATTAAATTCGTGTAGCTTCCTTCATAGTAGCTACATATTCTTTTATATAAGGTGTTGCATTATCCCCATATTTTTCAATGATTTTAACAATAGCACTTCCAACAATTACTCCATCAGCTACTTTAGCTATATTTTTTGATTGTTCAGGAGTGTTTATTCCAAAACCTACAGCTACTGGTACATTTGTAACTTTTCTAATTTCCCCAATTATATCTTCAAGGTCTGTTTTAATCTCGCTTCTAATACCAGTTACACCCATTGATGAAACAAGATAAATAAAACCTTTTGACGTCTTAGCTATCATCTTAATTCTATCATCTGAAGTTGGGGCTATGAGAGATATTAAATCTACATCATACTTAGCTGCAATAGCTACAACTTCTTCTTTTTCTTCATAGGGCAAATCAGGAATTATAATACCATTAACTCCTACTTCTTTGCATTTTTTAAAGAATTTTTCATATCCATAATAGAAAACTGGATTTATATAAGTTAAAAAAGCTAAAGGAACATTTGATTTGCTGCGAACATCACGTACTAAGTCAAAAATATCATCGGTGTGGATTCCATGAGATAATGCTCTTGTATTAGCATTTTGAATAACAGGTCCTTCAGCTATAGGATCAGAAAATGGAATTCCTATTTCAATAATATCTGCTCCTGCTTCCTCCATAGCTAATATGAATTCTATTGTTTTTTCTTTTGAAGGATCTCCAGCTGTTAAAAAAGCTATAAACGCTTTTCCATTAGAAAAAGCTTCAGTAATTTTACTCAATTATATTCCCCCATCATAGCTATTATCAGTATTAGCATTAGTATTATTACTGTTATTATTAGTATTATAATTATTACTGTTGTTATTAGATTTAGCTAATTTATATTTTTGAATAGACTCTGCATCTTTATCTCCCCGCCCAGAAAGACAAACTACAATAATATCCTCTTTATCCATGGTTTTAGCCATTTTCATAGCTTGAGCTATAGCATGAGCACTTTCAATTGCACATATGATTCCTTCTTGCTTAGCTAAATATTCAAACCCTTCCACTGCTTCGCGGTCAGTAATTGGAACATATTCTGCTCTTTTCATGTCATGTAAATAAGCATGTTCTGGACCTATACCTGGATAATCTAAACCTGCAGAAATTGAATAAACTGGAGCAATTTGACCATAATTACCTTGACAAAAGTAAGATTTCATTCCATGGAATATTCCAACTTCACCTTTTGTCAGTGATGCTGCATGATACTCAGTATCGATTCCTTCTCCACCAGCTTCACAACCAACCAATTTAACCTCCATATCATCAATAAAATTATAAAATGAGCCAATAGCATTGCTTCCTCCGCCAACACATGCCACAACTGCATTTGGCAATCTTCCTTCAATTTCAAATAGCTGACCCTTTATTTCCTCACTAATAACACTTTGAAAATCTCTAACAATCATTGGAAATGGATGTGGACCCATTACAGAACCTAATACATAGTGTGTGTCATGAACTCTTGTTGTCCATTCCCTCATGGTTTCATTAACTGCATCTTTTAAGGTTTTTGTTCCACTATATACTGGATTCACTTTAGCTCCTAATAATTCCATACGATAAACATTAAGTGCTTGACGTTTTGTATCTTCTTCACCCATGAATATTTCACATTCCATTCCTAAAAATGCTGCTGCAGTAGCTGTAGCTACACCATGTTGACCTGCTCCTGTTTCAGCTATTACCCTTGTTTTTCCCATTTTTTTTGCAAGAAGAACTTGACCAAGAACATTGTTGATTTTATGAGATCCTGTATGGTTAAGATCTTCACGTTTTAAATATATTTTAGCTCCGCCTAAATCTTCAGTCATTCTTCCAGCATAATAAAGAAGAGAAGGACGTCCTGCATAAACATTCAGTAAAGTTTGTAGCTTTTTTTTAAATTCAAAGTCATTTTTATAAAAATTATGTTGTTTTTCTAAATTTAAAAGTTCATTCATTAGTGTCTCAGGAATGTATTGTCCACCATACATCCCATATCTCCCTTTATTCATTAGCTATATTCTCCTTATTTTCTCCTTATTTAAGTTATATTTTTAATTTTTTATTTTAATCTATTTAAATGATTTATACCTAACATTCAGAATTTAATAGATGTGAAACACTCAAATTTAAATTATCTCATTTGCTCCATTATTTTAGCTATTTTCTTAGAGCTTTTAAAACCATTTTCTTCTGCTCCAGAACTTAAATCTATTCCAAAAGGATTGAATTTCACAACTTCATCAATATTTTCACTATTAATCCCACCAGCTATGAAAAATGGTTTTTTAATATCTCCTATTAACTCCCAGTTGAAAGTCTTTCCAGATCCCTTTCCACTATCAAGAAGTATATAGTCAGCTAGTGAATTTTCCCATCTTTTAATATCATCCTTATTTTTAACCAAAATAGCTTTAATAATTTTGATATTTTCATCAAATTCTTTTAAATTAGCTATGTATCCTTCATCCTCACTACCATGAAGTTGTAAAATATCAATTACTTTATTCTCAATAAGATAATGTATATCTTGAATTTTTGCATCTACAAAAACTCCAACAACTAAAATATCATCATTAAGATTTTTTTTAAGTTCAATAGCTTGGTTAAAATCAATTCTACGTTTACTTTCTGCAAAAACAAAACCAATAAAATCTGGTTTATATCTATTAACAATAGCTATATCTTCTTTCCTTCTTAATCCACAAATTTTTATTTTAATGTCTGATGTGTTCTTTTTCATTTTACTCAAAAAGATTATAATTTGATTTTATTCTTCAGTTATTGACCAAAAGATTTATAATAACTTTAATCCTAATTTTGGAATAATTTGAAAACTTTAAAGAAATTCTTTTTCTCTATATTAAAGACCTTAAATTGTCAATAGCTAATTTTTTATCATTGCTTTTCATTAATGATTCACCAATTAAAACAGCGTCAACATTATTACTTTTAAGATTTTTTATATCATTAGCTGATTTTATACCACTTTCTGATACAAAGACCATATCATTTGGAACATGTTTTCTTAAACTTATGCTTGTATTAATATCTACTTCAAAATTTTTGAGATTTCTATTGTTTACACCAATAATTTTTGCTCCAGCATCAATAGCTACTTTTATTTCCCTCTCTGTATGAACTTCAACTAAGGGATACATATTCAATTTGTAAGACAAATCAATGTAATTTTTTAAGTCATTTTTATTAAGAATTGAGGTTATAAGCAATATTGCAGAAGCACCTAATATTTTCGATTCATAAATCATATATTCATCTATTATAAAGTCTTTTCGAAGTAAAGGAAGATTTACATTTTTTGCAATATCTAGAAGATAATTATCATTACCTTTAAAAAAATATGGTTCTGTTAAAACTGAAATAGCTGATGAACCTATTTTTTCATATTCTTTAGCTATTTTTACATGATCAAAGTCTTTACATATTAATCCTTTTGATGGTGAAGCTCTTTTTACTTCACAAATAAAAGACATATCCTCAGATTTTAAATTTTCTTCAAAAGAATTTTTTTTAGACTTAGTATTAATATTATTATTTTTATACTTCTCATCATCATGATAAATTGAATCATCAGAAACTAAATCCTCAATAGCTATTTTTTTTTTCTTATTTTCCACTCTTTTTTCTGTACATTTAACAATTTTATCCAAAATCATGTTTACAATCTCTGTTACCCCATGGAAATGATTATTTTAATTTTTAATCCCTATAATCTAATTATAATAATAATTTTATATTTAAAAATTAAATCAATTTAAATCAAAAAATTATTATACATTAATTACTATTTATAATAAATAAATTTTTATAATTAATTTTAAAAATCTATTAAAATAGTTTTGGAAAAAAAGTTTGTAATTAATGATTTTAATAAATTTTATTTAATTTAAAAATGTGATTTAAATATTGTTTAATTAATTTATTAATCCCATATTTAAAAATATAATCAATTTAAACTACTAAATTTATGACCTAAATAGCTAAATATTATTAGACATTTCAACAAATTTCTCTAATTGTTCTTTTGCTTTTCCACTATCAATAATCTTTTCAGCTAGACTTATTCCTTTTTTAAAACTATTAACCTTTCCACCAATATACAAACCAGCTGCAGAGTTAAGAAGAACTGCATCTCTTTTAGCTCCTATTTCACCATTTAAAATACTTAATCCTATACTTGCATTTAGTATAGAAGAACCTCCCATAATTTCAGATGAGGGATATAATTTAAAACCATAATCTTCAGGATTTAAAGTATATTGGGAAAATTTATCATTTTTTATTTCACAAACACTTGTAGGAGCACAGATAGAAATTTCATCCAATTTATCTTGACCATAAACTACCATAGCATCCTTAACACCTAAGTTATGAATAACCATAGCTAAAGGAAGAACTAAAGACTGATCATAAACTCCCATTACTTCCATATTAGCTCCTGCTGGATTAGATAATGGTCCTAATATATTAAATATAGTTGGTATTCCTAATTCTTTTCTAATTGGAGCTACATATTTCATAGCTATATGATAATTTTGAGCAAATAAAAAACATATTCCTATTTTTTCAAGTAATTTAGTGCTTTCATTTGGAGTTAACTCAATATTAACACCTAATGATTCTAAAACATCTGCAGAACCACATTTACTCGACGCTGCTCTATTACCATGTTTAGCTACTGGAACCCCACCTGCAGAAATTACAACAGCCGATATTGTAGAAATATTAAATGAATTTGAACCATCACCTCCAGTACCTACAATTTCCAAAACATCCATGTCAGGTAATAGCTTAATACAATGATTTCTCAAAGATGCTGCCGAAGCAGTGATTTCATCAATAGTTTCTCCTTTCATAGATAAAGCTGTAAGATATGAGCTCATTTGAACATCAGTAGCCTTACCTTTCATTATTTCATTCATTGATTCTTCAGCCATAATGTATGAAATATCTTCATTTTTAGCTAATTTTAAAATAGCTTCTTTTATCATCTTATCATTCCATTAACTTAATAAATAAAATTCATAAACTATTAATTATAATTATTGATTATTAAAATTATATTCTTAATATATAGTCTTGTAAGAAAATATTTTAATTAATATAGGTTATTACCAAACTTCTTTCATTAAAATCAGTAGTTTATTTATAAATAAACAATATTTTTTAGGAAAAATATTAGGTAATGACCTATAATAGGATAATATTAATTTATTTTTAAAAAATCATTTTTTATTTCTTTTAATTTTTAAAATAATAATGGGCATTTTCATGATTAATAAAATATAAATTTTAAATCATTAAAATAA
>WRMT01000167.1 GCA_009777005.1 Methanobrevibacter sp.
TATATAAATAATGAGAAAATTTAGTGCCAATAATTAAGTTTCCTACTATAAAGGAAGGTTATTTTTCAATATAAGTAGTGGAAAATTAAATAATAATTTTCAAGAGCCAAAAACTTTACTTCCTTCATTCCTTGTTTTAGATATGCAGGATAAAAAGGGGGTTAAAGTTGATAAGTAAAAGAAATTATCTTTTGAAAAATGATTATTCCATAACATAATTGTTAATTGATTTATAAATATTAGTTATATTTCTCAATTCTACAAGCTACTTCTTTTGGTTTTGTAGCTATTGAAACAAAAATCAATTCTTTGTTTTGGTATGCTTTGTGATAACCATAGTTTTTAATTTGTTCAATACCCTTATTTAACATAGTATCTAAAGACAGTTTTGTACTGTATTCATACTCTATAATCACTACTAAATCATCTATTCTTAAAACACTATCCGAATCCTCACCTAAAGTTCTATCCTCATTACTTATATCAAAACCAAGAATATGCAACCATGAGGAGAATAATATATGGTAGTATGCTTCATTGATATTTTCTATTTTCTCGTGAAGAACACTTGGGATATTGTTTAATAAAGTTTCAAAGGATTTTGTAAGTTTTTCTTCATTGTTATCGATTATATATTTTAGCATATCTTCTGCCATTGGTTGAATTGACCCAGGACTTCCACCTGTAAAATAGCTAAGTAAATGACTATAAAATGAATCATGCACTTCTTTATTGGGAATAGCTAAACAGTATTCTGGTAGTTTACCTATAACTGCTTTTTTTTCCGTGATTGTTAAGTAACCTGTTTGTAGTAATATTGTGTTAAGATCGATTTGTTCAAAGTCAAAGCTTGGAAAACTACCCATAAACTTTGTTTTAGGATTTAAAAAGGTATTAATATTTTTAGGGTTATTCATGATTAAATCTATGAGTAAAGTAGGGGAACCTGTGTCAAACCAGTAATTATTAAACTCACCAGTTCCAAAAAGGTTTAAAATAGAAAAAGGATTGTATAAAAAATCTTTACCATTCCAAGAATAACCATTATACCATTCCTTTATAAAAGACAAAATTATATCTTTTGAAATATTGTGATTGTTTGCAAATTCATCAATATATTCTTTAAAATATTTTTCTAATTCTTTTTGTGTATGACCACAAATTTTAGCAAAATTAGGGTTTAGAGTTAAATCATCTAAATTATTTAACTCAGAAAATAAGGATGTTTTAGAGAATTTGGATACACCTGTTAAAAAAACAAACCTTAAATATTTATCATTGTCTTTTAAAACTTGATAAAAGCTACTTAATACATCACGATTACTTTCAGCTAATTCAATATCATTTAAATGTTTAATTATGGGTTTATCATACTCATCGATTAAAACCACAACTTGTTTACCTGTTTTATCATGTAATTTTTTGATTAACTCTGAAAATTTATCAGGTATTAAATCTGTTTCTTCCAGATCAATGTTTTTATTGGTTGCAGTATTTTTTAGAAATTTGTTAAGGGAAAGTTTTAAGTTTGAACTTGTGTCATGACTAATTTCACCAAAGTCCACCTTGATTATTGGATAAGTATTTTCCCAATTCCACTTATCATAAATATACAATCTCTCAAATGATTTTTTGTTTCCTTTAAACAACTCTTCCAAGACACTTACAAGTAAAGATTTTACAAACCTTCGAGGATGAGATAAAAAGTAAAATTTACCAGTGCTAGCTATTTTATGGATATATTCTGTTTTATCAACATATAAATAGTTTTTTTCAATTATTTCTTTAAAATACTGCATTCCAATAGGTAAACTTTTCATAAAAAATCTCCTTTAATAAATTATTTTAGTGTTTCATTTATAAATTAATTCCTATTAAAAAAACACGATAAATATTCCCCTGTTTGAATTTATAAATTAATTCCTGTTAAAAATACAATAAATATTCCCCTTTTTGAATTTATAAATTAATTCCTGTTAAAAATACGATAAATATTCATATATTTGAGTTTATTAATTTATTTCTGTTAAAAATACGATAAATATTCACATATTTGAGTTTATTAATTTATTTAACTTAGAAATAGAACAAATAAATTATTTATTTCCTTAAAATCTAGTTACACTATTTTGTTTACCAAATTTATAAATAAAAAAAATAGAAAATCTATGTTAAAAAAACTCGATAAAAAAGTGAAAAATAAAAGAAAAAAACACTATTGAAAAATTTCAATATTTTTATTAATAAATGTTTATGAAGTACCAAAAAATAGATTAATGAAATGCAACAAATAGTAAAATAAAATATTGAAAAAAAATTAATGAAATTATTAATAAAGGAAAAAACTGGAATTATAAAAGATAAATAATTTGAATTTATCTAAGGAGTGTTAAAAAGATATATTTAAATGAAAACAGAATATGAAAACTTTTAAAAAAAGTTAAAAGGAAATCGATAAATACTTTTGAAAATAAATTATAGGTGGTTATAATGTTAATAAATAAATTCAATAACAAAGATATTTTTACTATTACAGGACATTATTTTGGAAAGGTTAAAGATATCATTCTTAATTTAAAAACAGGGAAAGTATCTAAAATTTCAGTCCTAACCCATATTGATTTCGAAAAAATTGATGGAAATAAAGGAATTTTGGATATAATAATGGGTTCTTTAGATTTTCCTGATGAAACACCAACTTATACACGTGAAGATTTGTTAAATATTGAATATGATAAAATAATAGCTATTGGGGATGTTTTATTAGTTAATCTTGATTTAAGGGAACATGAACCGTATTTAAATAGCACGAATAAACTGTATTTTTCTTAATTGTTTAAATAAAGATTAAGTAAGGTTTCAGTAAACCTCAAAATTATTCGAATTCTACAACTTTGTCTTAATAGTAGATTATTTTAAAAATATTATTATTCATTGCTTAGCTAAATCTGATTTTAATTAGAAATATAGTTTATAAAATCTACTAAGTCGAGTATGTGTAGATTTTAAATTTTTATTTTAAAAATAATAGATTTTAGTATCTTTTGTTATTAAACTCCTCTTTTTTATCTTTTTTTTCACTATTTTCAATCCTACTTTTGATAAAAAGTAGGATAATATTAATGGGATTAATCAGGAAATTTTCACACTTTTTAAGTTTTCTTTTATCTTGAATTTTTTCACTTTCAAATTCAAAACCATAATCTATGTTGGATTCTATCTTCTTCTAATTCTGACAACATTTTAGCTATTTTTGTTTGAAATTGTCATTTATAACAATGTTAATATGCAATGTCATGACATTAATGTAAACATCATCTTTAATTTCAAATTTATCATTCTTTTCGTAATAATGAGTATATCTATAGTCATGAAAGGAAAAATTGTAATTCTTCTTTTGTTAAAATATCATTTAATTTCTAATAAATATATTAATAGTAGTCTTAATTTTAAAAATAAAGATTAATAAAATTTAAAGATTTTTAAAAATTACCATTAATTAAAAACTTTATTTTCAAGAGTATAGATCTGAATCTGTTGTTTATTCCCCACGAGCTACAGAATTAAATAATATGATTTTTTCAATTTCAGGGTGATTTATGAATTGGCAAAATCAATAGTTAATTCTTTTTCTATCTATTGTTAAGACAATTTGATTTTTACTTATTATAAAAAACTGAAGTTTTTCTGATAATAGGTTTTTATCACTTATTTTCTTTAATAACTTGTAGCTACGGTTTCTAATATTACTCCATCAATCACAAAACGATTTTTTTTCATTTTCTATTCTATCCAATAATTGTACTGCTTTTTTGTGCTATTGATCTTTTTTACTACTTAATGCGATAAAATAGCTTGAATCGATAAGAATCAATTTTTTAACCCCATAAATTTTGGTTTTTTTATTTTTCCTATTTGATGTTTTTTATCTCTTTCTTAGTCATTTTCTTTAGTTTAACAGCATTTGTTGGTTTTTCAGTGTTTATAATTCATATAATATCTTTTAACTGGCTTTTTTCACGGAATATTATTTTTATATCTCCATTGTCTTATTCTATCCATTCAATTATATCTCCTGGTTTTAAACTGTGTTTTTTCTATATTTCAGAGGGGATTATGGTTTGATTGTTATTATATATTTTACTACTTACCATTTGCAATCACAAAACATATTATATTTTTAGAGGTGTATTCATTTTACTACTTATTATTATTTTTTAATAAAATTTTTTTTAAAAAAAATCTGATGCAGTCTAATTTTTGCCTTTTTTTTTGATGCATATTTTTTTTAATAAAGTATTACTGTATGTGCTTTTGTATTTTTATGAAAAAAGTGTGGGTAATGTTTAAAATTGATGTGTTTTGTAGTTCTTTACTTAGTTGTTTCATGATTTTTATTATATTTAACTCTTTTTTTTTTTTGAGAGTGTACATTGCCCAATGGAGGAATTAATTGAAGATAATAAAGATTATGATAGGGATAGAATAATAAACATTCAAATATTTTAAATATAGGGGATAAAAAGGTTGTTAAAGTTAATAAGTAAAGGTATAATACTACAAAATACTTAAATAAAATAGAACAAACCACTTAAATAAAACACCACAAATTACTTAGATAGAATACCACAAAATACTTAAATAAAATACAACAAATTACTTAAATAACATATTGCAAAAAAATAATTAATTAAATTAATGGTTATTTATATGAAAAAATATTTAAAACGAGTAATTGATGATATATTGAAAGAACGTTTAGAAATGATTGGAGCAATTGTGATTGTTGGTCCTAAATGGTGTGGTAAGACAACAACAGCTGAACAACATGCTAAAAGTGTATTAAAATTGCAAGATCCGGATAAATCAAAATCTTACTTGGAGTTGGCTTCTATTAAACCATCTGTTCTTTTAAAAGGAAAAAATCCTAGATTAATTGATGAGTGGCAAATGGCACCAGTATTATGGGATGCTGTTCGAACTAGTATTGATAATTTGAATGAAGTTGGATTGTATATTTTAACAGGTTCAACTTCAGTAGATGAAAATGAAATAATGCATTCAGGAACTGGTAGGATAAATAGATTAACTATGAGACCAATGAGTTTATTTGAAAGTAAAGAATCAAATGGTAAAATAGCTATCATTGATCTATTTAATTCATCCGATATGGATATTGATGGTATTAAATCAGAATTATCAATTGAAGAATTGATTTTCGCTTGTTGTCGTGGAGGATGGCCAGACAGTTTAAATAAAAAAACAAAAAAAGCACAGCTTTTTATTGTATCCAATTATATTGATAATATTTGTGAAAGCGATGTATCTACTATTGATGGAGTTAAACGTGACCCTCAACGAGTTAAAACTATTTTACAGTCTTATGCACGAAACATATCAACACTCGCTACAAACAAAACAATAATGAAAGATATTCGAGCTAATTTTTCAAATATAAGTGAACCAACATATTATTCTTATATTGATGCATTAACTAGATTATTTGTTATAAATAACATTCCAGCTTGGAGTCCTAATATAAGGTCAGCTACAGCTATTAGATCAAGCTCAAAAAAAGAATTTATAGATCCATCAATTGCAGTAGCTTCCTTAGGTTTGACTCCAGAAACATTATTATATGATTTAAATACATTTGGATTTATATTTGAAAATTTGTGTATAAGGGATTTAACTGTATATTCTAGTTTAGTAGATGGAAAAATCTCATATTATAGGGATAGACATGGTTTAGAAGTAGATTGTGTCTTATATTTAAAAGATGGAAGATATGCTCTTATTGAATTTAAATTAGGTAGTAGTGAAATTGAAAAAGGTGCGAAAAATTTAATAAAGCTTGATAATTTAATAAAAAAACATATAAGAGAGGATAAATTAAATATAAAAGCACCAAATTTTTTAGCTATTATTACTGGTGGGGAATTAGCTTATACAAGGGCAGATGGGGTTAAAATATTACCGATTGGTGTTTTAAGATAAAAATGGAAAAAAATACACATATTATTTTAAAATTATATGATATAAACATTTAATAAATCTTTAAATTAAATAAACATTCATTTTAAACTATCTGCAAACCATATTACTAAATTTTCTATATCAGAGGACCTTTGTAAATCATTTAACCATTTTTTAGGAATATTATCAAAACCATATAACAGTCCAGCTAATGCTCCTGTAACACTAGCTGTGGTGTCTGCATCTCCTCATAAATTAACTGCTTTTAAGACTGCATCATGATAATTATCTGTTGTTAATAAACACAAAATATTTGCTTTAAGTGTATCTATAACATATAGATTACTACTTATACTATTTTTATCTAGTTCGTATATGTTTTTTTGGAGCAATCTTTAAAAATAAGAAATTTCATCTAAATTAAACTTTAAATCGTGATATTCTTCTTTAATATCATAAATTTTTTTAAAATAATTATTTAAAAATTCAGGAATATTTTTTTTATAATTTATGATAAACACTTAAAACATCTCTAATAGCTATTCCAAAAAGTATTGATTTAATAGTATAATAATTATCTCTATTTAAACTTTTTTTATCACTTTCAAAAATGAAAAATAATGTTATGAGTAAAAATTCCACTTATTGTCTAGATTTAGATATTATACTCATTATGTTGTTGCAGTAATCCATTTTTTGGGACATTCAAAAAAGTGGTTTTGCTGTTTCGTTTTCAAACCCATTATATGTGGAGTTAAAATTTGGAATCAAAACATCTAATTTAGCATAAAAATTCCACATGGGCTGTTTTAATACAAATAAAAAATAATAGTAAATAATCGAAAGGATTTTTTGAATGTGTGATTGTAGTAATGGAATCATATGAATTTAAAATAAAAAAACCTTGAAACTTTACACCCATATTTTTAGCAAACTATTATATTAAATTGTTATGAAATATAATATATTAAATAATAATATAGTTACTAATTTTTATTAGAAAATATTTTGAGAGGTTTCTATATGAAGGTGT
>WRMT01000168.1 GCA_009777005.1 Methanobrevibacter sp.
AGAATAATATTTTATTAAGATTAAAATTTTTTAGAATTAAAATTAAATTTTTTAGAATAATATTTTATTAAGATTAAAATTTTTTAGAAGTTAAATTATGTTGTTTTAGAGTTTAATTAATTTTTTTTAGAATTAAAATTAAATTTTTTAGAATAAGAATTTTATTAAAATTAATTTTTTTTAGAAGTTATATTAAGTTGTTTCAGAGTTTAATTAAGTTTTTTTTAGAAATTTATTTAATTTTTTTAGAATTAAGATTAAATTTTTTAGAATAAGAATTTTATTAAAATTAAATTTTTTTCAGAATAAGAATTTTATTAAAATTAATTTTTTTTTAGAAGTTAATTTAATTTTTTAAGAATTAAAATTAAATTTTGGGTTTATATTATATTTTATTTATTAAGGTTTTTTTGATATTATGTTTTCGAAGATTGTTTCTGGGTTTAAATCTTTTTTTAGTGTTCATAAAAAGGATATTTTAGCTTTAATATTTTTAACACTTTTCATGGCAATTTTAAGTTATTATCTATTAGAAAAAGACATGGAAATGGGAGTATATTATGTAAGGGATGTTTTTTCTTATTTGAATAGTGCACTAAATCTTGCAGGTTTTCCTTCAGGTTTAAGTTCATCTCGTGGATTATCTCCATTTGTCCCTTTTTTAACTTCTTTGATTTTTAGAACTGGGTATGTAGAAGATTATGCTATAATGATTATTTCCACATTATTCTTTTTCTTATCAGCAATAGCTATTTATGTTTTTTTAAGACTAAGATTCAATGAGTTATATTCTCTAAGTGGAGCAATAATATTTTCAACATTTTCAATTAATTTAGCTTGGGCTTCTAAAGGTATGTTAGATATCCCTGCATTATTTTTCTCAATTTTGATAATTTATTTCACATTTTTAGCTATTGATAAAAATTCTAAATATTGGGCTTTGGTTTTTCCTATTTTTGTTTTAGGATTTTTTACAAGATACACTGTTGTTTTAATTATATTTGTAGTTTTGATTTCAGTATTTACAGTATATAATCCTTTTGAATATATAAAAAATAATTTGAAAAATATTTTTGCAGGATTAAGTTTAGGAGTATTAAGTTCTGTTCCTTTTTTCTTGTATTATTATTTGAATAAAATTCCTTTATTCTTTTTATCTCAAACAAATGCAATTTCTAATCAAACAGCATCTGCTGCAGGAATTGTTGTAAAAACTAATCCTTTTTATTATTTAAATAATTTAGCTATTTATCTTTCAACTTTACAAAACCCTCCATATTCAATCAAATCCGGTGCATTTCAATTCTCTGAGTTAAGGTGGATAGGGGGAGAACCATCAATTGTATCATATATACTGTTAATTATACTCTTAGTAGGTGTGATAATTTACTTTTATAAGTTTTTAAATAAAAAAAATAATATTTTAAAACTTGAGAAAAAGGATAGAGGATTTATTATAAAAACATTAATATTTTTAATATCTTTAACAGGATTTATAATTACTTTTTACAATATTTCTGTCATATATTCGATTGTTTTGTTTTCTATAGCTATTTTGTCAGGATATAGATTGATTTATAAGTCGAAAATTCCACACCTCAATCTTGATTTTTTAGTTTTTAACTGGTTTATGGTTAATCTAATATTTTTTAGTTCTCATCTAACTAAAGTGGATAGATATGCTATTACTTTAACTCCAGCTATTGGATACTTTATAGTTTTAGCAATGTATATGATTTATAAACAAATTGAAAACTCAAAATACAAATTTTCAAAGTTTAAAATCATATCTAAAATCAATGCTTCTAAATTATTTAAACTTTTTAAACTATCTGAATTATTTAAACTTTCTAAAACATTTAAAAAATCAAATATGTCTAAAATAATTTTACCTATATCTTTAATCATTGTTTTAATATTATTCACTACTTTTGGTTTTTCAAATAACCCAACAACTTTTGATAACCAAGAGCATACAGATATTCTGAATGCATCAAAAAATGAAAAAGCTATAGCTAATTTTTTAATTGATTATGATGATAATTACAACTCAAAGACTATTTGGGCTGATAGAGGAGGAGATTTTTCATTTTTCCTAAAAATGAATATTCCCTCATTAGATGGGATTTCTAACCAGACAAATTTTACTGAAATTATGATGGAAAATAATGTTAGCTATTTTATTGCTAATGGAAAAAAAGATAACATAAAGAAGGATTATGTAGTTGTAGAAAACAAAGGAAATGTGTATTTATATAAGTTAAACACTTGATTCAAGGAGTATTATTCTTTAAAAAAGTTAAATATTAGTAAAATTTTAACCATACCTTCTTTAAAATTTTACACAATTTAATATAAATTAAAAGATTATTTAAAAAGAACCAATAGCAAATGATATGAATGTAATCATCATTCCAATTTTAATTAATTTTGAAACTTTTTTACAATTTTCAGGTGTTTGGTCTTTCAGTATTTTATAAGCTCCATATAGGAAAATAGCTATAGCTATTGAAAGAATTACAAGGAAATAAACATTGAAGATTCCATTAAAATAAAGGACGGGGCTTAAAACACTAGCTAAAACCATTAAAAAACTAGTTAATATTGAGGATATTTTGTTTCCATAAGCTATTGGTAAAGTTTTAGCTTTTTCTAACTTGTCTCCTTCAATATCTTCCATATCTTTAGTTATTTCGCGTGCCATGGTCATAATGCCAGCAAAAAATCCTAAGTAAAGAGATATATGGATTATTATACTTGATGAAGTATCTAATCCAATTATAATTCCTGCAAAAATAAAACAAAGTCCTGTTAAAAAAGAAATAGCTATATTTCCAATTAAAGCTATTTTTTTAAGACTTTTAGCATAATAAAACATTAATAATGAAGATAATGCAACAATCAAAGTAGGAGTGAAATTTTCAAGTAAATAACCAATAAAAATGCCTAAAATAATAGCTACTGCAAAGAGTAATAAAGCATAAAAATATGCATTTTTTAAAGATATTCTTCCAGAAGGAATTGGTCGATTTGGTTTGTTAACAGCATCAATTTTATGATCAAAATAATCATTAATAACATTTCCTCCACCAGTAGCTAAAAATACAGCTATAGCTCCTAATATAAGCGGATAACTATAATTTTGTTCAATAATTCCCATTAAAATAACAGCAATCACTGCCATTGCAGCATTTCCAGGTCTAATTATCTCTAAGTATGGATTCATTTAATCACCATCACAATATAAAAAAAGGTTCAAAGTTATCAAGTAGTTAATAAGAAAATTCACATTAAAATTTGATATTATCTTTTAAAAAACCATTTTTTTCTTTTCACTTTCTTTCTCTTTAGAATTTTCATCATTAGCTAAATTATTTTCAAAACTATTTTTATCTCCATTTCTTTCTTTTTCAAAATTATTATTTTTTTCATATATTTGATTATTTTCACCTTTAAGTTTAGCTAATTCTTTAAATATATTTTCATTGAAGTTATCTTTATTAGACCTAACTACTTTCTTATCTACGAGGTTTAAAATCTTTGGAATGTTTATTATAGTGTCTCTATCATAATCTTTAATTTTCTCAGATAATTCATCCCACGGAACAATATAAGGACTTAATTTCTTATCAACATCTTTATCTGCACTATAAATCCAACCAAGAAGTACTCGTTCTTTCACCCATTCTTCATGAACAAGTTCAGCTAATGATTCAATTTCTTCTATGGAAAACTCTTTTACTTCTTCTCTTTTATCAGCTATTGAAGCTATTTCACAGCCAATTAAGTTCAATTTTCGAGGAATAGACTTAGCTTGATTAATATTTGAAAGTTTAAGGTCTTCTGGTAAATCATTGAAACTAAGATAATCAATAGTTAATCCTTGCTTTGTTCTCAAATCATTATAATATTCATGTGTTTTTATAGCTAATTCATTGAAATCTGAATTTTCATCAAAATTAGCTAAGTCATTATTTTCAATTCTCATATTATTCTCTTCAACAATAATCGGTTCATGGGTAAAATCATTAACTTTTAATTCTTTATCACAATAGCTACATTTGACAATATTTCCTAAATCCTCTTCAAAAATTTTAAAAAATTTACCACAGTATTTACATCCAATACTAAGCTGTTTGTCTAAATCACGATGAGCGGTTACAATAGCTATTCCTAGTTTTAAGTTTTCAATTGTGTATTTTAATATTTGACCAGTTGATCCTCCAGCTACTATTTGGTGGTTATTATTTGAAATAGTGCATGAGTTTATAGCTTCGTCTGTGTTTAGAAATATAATGGGGTTGCATGATTCTTTTTGCCAGTCCCAAAAATGTACAGATTTATCAGTTGATCCAGAAACAACATACTTATCATCATGAGAAAAACACACACTACTCACTCCGTCTTTGTGTCCTTTTAGTTGTGTTATTTCTTTTTGTGTTTTTAGATCCCAGATACGAATAGTTTTGTCAGTTGATCCTGATACTATATATTTATCATCGTGAGAAAAGTGTACACTATTCACCCAGTCGGTGTGTCCTTTTAGTAGTGCTATTTCTTTTTGTGTTTCTAAATCCCAAACACGAATAGATTTATCAGTTGATCCTGATACTATGTATTTATCATCGTGAGAAAAGTGTACACTATTCACTCCGTCTTCGTGTCCTTTTAGTTGTGTTATTTCTTTTTGTGTTTTTAGGTTCCAAACACGAACAGTTCTATCATCTGATCCTGATACTATGTATTTATCATCGTGAGAAAAGTGTACACTATTCACCCAGTTTTTGTGTCCTTTTAGTTGTGCTATTTCTTCTTGTGTTTCTAGATCCAAAATATGGACAGACCTATCAGCTGATCCTGATACAATATATTTATTTCCAGAGGAAAAACACACACTAAGCACTTGGTTGGTGTGTTTTTTTAGTTGTGTTATTTCTTTTTGTGTTTTTAGGTTCCAAATACGAACAGTTCTATCATCTGATCCTGATACAATATAATTATCATCGGAAGAAAAACACACACTATTCACTCCACTGGTGTGTTTTTTTAGTTGTGTTGTTTCTTTTTGTGTTTTTAGGTTCCAAATACGAACAGTTCTATCATCTGATCCTGATACTATATATTTATCATCGTGAGAAAAATGTACACTATTCACCTTGCTGGTGTGTTTTTTTAGTTGTGTTATTTCTTTTTGTGTTTTTAGGTTCCAAATACGAATAGTTTTATCATCTGATCCTGATACTATATATTTATCCTTGGAAGAAAAACACACATTCCTCACCCAGTCGGTGTGTCCTTTTAGTTGTGCTATTTCTTTTTGTGTTTTTAGGTTCCAAACACGAATAGACCCATCAGCTGATCCTGATACTATATACTTATCATCGGAGGAAAAGTGCACACTATTCACTCGGTTTTTGTGTCCTTTTAGTTGTGTTATTTCTTTTTGTGTTTTTAGGTTCCAAACACGAACAGTCCTATCAGTTGATCCTGATACTATATATTTATCATTGTGAGAAAAGTGCACACTATTCACCCAGTCGGTGTGTCCTTTTAGTTGTGTTATTTCTTTTTGTGTTTTTAGGTTCCAAATACGAATAGTTTTATCATCTGATCCTGATACTATGTATTTATCATTGTGAGAAAAGTGCACACTATTCACCCAGTCGGTGTGTCCTTTTAGTTGTGCTATTTCTTCTTGTGTTTCTAGATCCCAAACACGAACAGTTCTATCATCTGATCCTGATACTATATATTTGTCATTGGAGGAAAAGTGCACACTATTCACTCCGTTTTCGTGTCCTTTTAGTTGTGCTATTTCTTCTTGTGTTTCTAGATCCCAAACATGAACACTCATATCGTATGATCCTGATACAATGTACTTATCTTTGGAAGAAAAACACACACTAAGCACATCACCTGTGTGTCCTGTTAGTGTTGTTTTCAGTGGTCCTGTTGGTGTGTTCATTTGATGAAGTGACTTTAACCACGGATAGTCAGTATTTTCATTGATTTCATTCAATAATTTTTTAATTTTTGGATTTTCATATGTCGTTAATCTTCCCCATAGTTGGCTGGGTAAACTTTTAATATTTTCTTTTAAAAGGTGTGTAGACATTGTTAATGTGTTTTTTATTAGATAGAGATGATTTTTGCTGTCTTTATTTTTATAGTCAATATAGTTATAGTCCTTAATTGTGTTGAATATATTGGATAATTCTGATTTATTTTTAATCCAACTATAGATGGAGAGTATTTCCTCTAAAAAGCTTGTGTTTGTAGATTCTTTTAGATGGTAAGGTAATTCATTGAAATCTCTAATTTTTGTTCCTTTGAAGGTTAAATTTTCTTCAGGGTCTGCTTGTTTTTTAAAGTATTTAGCTAATGCTTGATGTAATTGTGTTTTATCCTTTTCATATTTTTGAGTAGCTGCTAATTTAAAGCTATCATAGAAATAATCATGCCTACTTTCAGATATTTTCATGAATGGTTTGACTTGTCTTAATTTTAATCTGATCAGGTCTTTTAATTCGTTTTCAGAGAATTTTTCCTCCTTGTTTTCTTTTTGGTAGATATTTATGGTTCCTATTAGTTCTTCTTCACTTAATCCATATCTTGCACAAGATAGAAATGAAAAAATTAGCTGGGTGATTTTTTTTGAGTCTATTTCTGTGTAGGTTTCTTCATTTTCTAATCTGTTTAATACTTTTTTAAATGCACTTTGTGGGTCTGTAGGAAAATTAACTATTTGTTTTTCTAAAGTTTCAAACTGTCCATGGCTTTTAAGCTCAGTTAATAGAATTTTTAAAAGTAATGGATTATCAGAACCTTTCATTTCACATATTTGGTTTATTTGTTTATCATCTAATGCCTTGAGAAATTGTTCAAGATATTTATTAATAATATTCTTTTTATCTTTATCAGATTCTAATTTTTTAACTTCTAAGTTTGTAATATTACCTCTCTTTTTAATATTT
>WRMT01000169.1 GCA_009777005.1 Methanobrevibacter sp.
TTAAAATTCTTAATTAGGATATATATTTCTATAATATAATCTAAACTCCTTAATTATGATATATATTTCTATAATATAATCTAAACTCCTTAATTATGATATATATTTCTTAAATACAAGGTATATTTCTTTATTTTAATATATATTTCTCATTAGAATAGCTGTTTTACGAAAATATTTAATAAAATTCTTTTCCAATAGCTAAATGTAAAATTGATGCTTCTATGAATTATAACATCAAAATGGCAAGGATTAATAATATATAAATGAGCTAAACAAATTAGTTTAACAAGTTTATTACTAATAAATGTCAAATAATTATTCACTAAAGAAATAAAAATTTAGATTATATAATGATATTTTCCGTAGAAAATGATGTTTTAATTATTTTTGGTATAAATCTTTGTTAAAAAATTTTACAGAGGGTTATTATGGATTGGCAAAAAGTTACAATATTTATAAGCAGTACATTTAATGATATGCACGCTGAAAGGGATTATTTAATAAAAAATGTTTTCCCAGACCTTCAAGAATGGTGTGAGGAAAGGAAGATACATTTAAATGAAGTTGACCTACGTTGGGGAGTTACAGCTGAAGACACTGAAAATGCAAACACACTAGGTACTTGCTTAAAAAATATAGATAAAAGCCGTCCTTTTTTCCTATGCTTTTTAGGTCAAAGAAGAGGTTGGATTCCTAATCCAGAAAAACCTATTAACTTACAGACTTATTATACAAAATTTATTAACAATATTCGTATCATTGATAATATTAGTTTAGAAACGGGAAAAACTTATCAAGATATAATAGAATTCACAGAAAACAAATCAGTTACAGAAATAGAAATAGAACACGCATTAATCTCCCCAATGAAAAGAATTCTAAAAAATAAAAAAACAACTTGCACTCCATCAGAACATGGCTTATTTTTCTTCAGAGAAGATAACTACACTGAACAGCTAAATGAAGGTCAAAAATCTATATACACCAACAAAGATTGTGACAATCCTCAAGAAGAAGATAAAAAATTAGAACAATTCATCAATGAAATTAAGGAAAATGATGAATTCAAGGCCAATAGCTATTATGGAAACTGGGATAAAAACTTAACCCTTCAAGAACTAAGCCATCTAAATAAAGATGAAGAAAAAGGTGGTTTAAGAGACTTTAACTCATGGAATAAAGGAATAGCTAATTTTTCTTATGAATACTATCGAAGCTTAAGCTTCCAACCAGCTGAATCACTAAAAGATATTATATTAAGACAATTAAAAGAAGAAATTATAAAAGAATATCCTGATAATGAAATAATTAAAGAGGTCAGTCCACTTCAGCATGAATTAGACCAACAAGACCTTTTTAGAGAAATCAACACACAAGGATTCATAGCTAGAAGAGAAAGTTTTGATGAGCTCAATAGCTATTTAAAAAATGATGATAACAAGTTATGTATTTTAACTGCAAAGGCAGGACTGGGAAAAACCATGCTACTTGCCAACTACGCCACAACACTAGAACAACAAATACAAAAAGAAAAAATAGAAGATTTAAAAATATACACCAGATTTTCAGGAGTTTCAGATAAAAGCAGCCAACAATACGACATATGGAGAAGCATACTAGAAGAAGCCAAAATAGCTCTACCTGAAGATAAAAATGACCTCGATGACTGGGTACCCAACCTAGAAGAATTAAAAAAAAATATAAAAGAAGTTCTCAATAAAATTGCAGAGAAAGGAAAAACACTAATCATAATCGACGGAATCAACCAATCAGACAATGGCTTAGCTATGCTAAATTACCTACCTAAAAAATTACCTAACAATCTAAAAATCATACTAAGCTTCAAAGATGATGATAAAGAAAACCAAGAACTAATAAAAAGTATAAAAAGTAATAATGACTTGGAAAAAATAGAACTACAAGAACTCCAGAATGATGAAGAAAAAATAAGCATTATAAATAAATACTTAGAACAATTCCTCAAAGCATTAGATAATAAAGAAATAGAAGCTATTTGTAAAACAAAAGGTTCAGACAATCCTTTACTTTTAAAAATACTTCTCAATGAACTAAGACTACATGGTCAATATGACACCTTAGCTGAACAAATACAAGACTTCCCCTCTACTCCTCAAGAAGCATTCCACAAAATACTAGAAAGACTAGAAAAAGACGACACCTACAAAAAAATAGACTCACCCCAAATCACTAAACTAATATTTGGACTTTTAGCTACAGCCAGACAAGGACTAACAGAAAAAGAACTAATACACTCTATAAACATCTACCAAAAAGAACACCAAAAAGAAAAAATCCAGGTCAATGACCTAAAAAATATTATTAGGCTGAATCTAAGACAAGTCAAAAACTTCATGAAAAGAACACAAGGAAGACACGACTACTTCTACGAAAGCTTCAAAATAGCAGCCCAAGAAAGATACAAAGAAAACCAAATAAAATTCCATCAAACATTAGCTACATACTTTAAACAAAAAACAGACCCCAAAGATGACTTAAGCTTCCAAGGAGCACAAATACGAGACTTCGACCAACTACCCTACCACTTAGCTAAATCCCATCAAATAGCTACTTTAGAAGAAATACTCAGTAAATACACTTGGATAAAAAACAAGTCAGAATTAAACAATATATATAATACAATCAATGATTATAAATATATTAATATTGAAAATAAAGAAAATTATCATTTAAAAATGATAAAAAACACTTTATCCATGTCATCACATATTCTAAAAGATAATATTAAAGATTTACCTACACAACTATGGGGAAGATTAAAGACAAATGAAAATTCAAAAATTCAAGAAGAACTATTAAATGAAATAGAAAAATATACTAATTATCCATGGCTCAAACCACACCACCAAATGCACACACCCGAAGGACCACTACAAAAAACACTAACAGGACACACAAGATCTGTGAATAGTGTGTGCTTTTCCCCTGATGGAAAATATATTGCCTCAGGATCAAGGGATTATACTGTTCGTGTTTGGAACCGTGAAAAACCTGATGAAAGTCCCAAAATACTAACAGGACACACAGGTTCTGTGACTAGTGTGTGCTTTTCCCCTGATGGAAAATATATCGCCTCAGGATCAGAGGATAAGACGGTTCGTGTTTGGAACCCTGAAAAACCTGATGAAAGTCCCCAGATACTAACAGGACACACAAGATCTGTGAATAGTGTGTGCTTTTCCCCTGATGGAAAATATATCGCCTCAGGATCAGAGGATAAGACGGTTCGTGTTTGGAATCTGGAAAACCCTGATGAAAGTCCCCAGATACTAAAAGGACACACAAGTGATGTGTTTAGTGTGTGTTTTTCCCCTGATGGTAGATATATCGTTTCAGGATCAGGGGATATTACTGTTCGTGTTTGGAACCTGGAAAACCCTGAAGAAAGTCCCAAAATACTAACAGGACACACACGTCGTGTGAAGAGTGTGTGTTTTTCCCCTGATGGAAAATATATTGCCTCAGGATCATGGGATAAGATGGTTCGTGTTTGGAACCGTGAAAAACCTGATGAAAGTCCCCAGATACTAAAAGGACACACAAGATCTGTGTTTAGTGTGTGTTTTTCCCCTGATGGTAAATATATTGCCTCAGGATCATGGGATGAGACGGTTCGTGTTTGGAACCGTGAAAAACCTGAGGAAAGTCCCAGGATACTAAAAGGACACACAGGTTCTGTGGAGAGTGTGTGTTTTTCCCCTGATGGTAAGTATATTGCTTCAGGAGGAGGATATGGGGATAGGACTGTTCGTGTTTGGAACTGTGAAAGACCTGATGAAAGTCCCAAGATACTAACTGGACACACAAGTGATGTGTGGAGTGTGTGTTTTTCCCCTGATGGTAATTATATTGCTTCAGGATCAGGAGATGAGACGGTTCGTGTTTGGAACCTGGAAAACCCTGAAGAAAGTCCCCAGATACTAAAAGGACACTCATATGATGTGTGGTGTGTGTGTTTTTCCCCTGATGGTAAGTATATTGCTTCAGGATCATATGATAGTACGGTTCGTGTTTGGAACCTGGAAAACCCTGAAGAAAGTCCACGGATACTAACGGGACACACAGGTTCTGTGAGCAGTGTGTGTTTTTCCCCTGATGGTAAATATATTGCCTCAGCAGGATCACATGATAAGACGGTTCGTGTTTGGAACCTGGAAAACCCTGAAGAAAGTCCCAAAATACTAACGGGACACACAAGTAACGTGTATAGTGTCTGTTTTTCCCCTGATGGTAAGTATATCGCTTCAGGATCATGGGATCATACGGTTCGTGTTTGGAACCTGGAAAACCCTGAAGAAAGTCCCAAAATACTAACAGGACACACAGGTTCTGTGAGGAGTGTGTGTTTTTCCCCTGATGGTAAATATATTGCCTCAGGATCAATGGATTATACTGTTCGTGTTTGGAACCGTGAAAAACCTGATGAGAGTCCCAGGATACTAAGACACACAAGTGGGGGGAGTGTCTGTTTTTCTCCTGATGGTAAGTATATTGCTTCAGCAGGGGGGAATACGGTTCGTGTTTGGAATCTGGGAACAAATGAAAAAACACAACCCCCCATAACACTGTTAAACACAGAAGAGAGTATATCCTCCTGTGATTTTTCAAAAAACAATCAACAAATAACAGCAGGAGGAAGTTCAGGTCAAGTATTGCTTTATTCAATTGAAAACTTAAAACAGAGAATAGGTATTACAACAGCTCTTCGAAATAAATATAACACTCTTAGCATTAGATGTAGCTATTGTGCTAAAACTATTGATACTTTAAAAGAAGAAGATTTAGGAACAACTATTCAATGTCCTCATTGCAAGAAAAAGTTAAAAGTTAATGAATTCACTGCGGGTTCTATAGCTATTGAAGATGAAATTGATGAAAATAATAATAATTTTAATGATTCAGTAGCTAATGAATCAAAATTATCTGAAGAAGGTTATAATGAAAATTTAGAAATTGATGGTTCTGAAGACTCACAAAAAGGTTTAACCATTATAAGAACAGAACATAATTCTTTAAAAAGTGTGGAAGAAGTTAAAAAAGCTATTCATGCTCAAAATCCTGAAGTAGTGGCTATTGAACTTGATAAAGAGAGATATAATTATTTAAGGGGAAATGAATTTTATCTTCAAAATAAAGTTAATGATTATGCTGATTTTATAAATAATTTTGTTTTAAATCACCTTGATAATTGTAATGAGATGAAAGCTACAATTGAAGTAGCTAATGAAACTGATGCTAAAATAGCTTTAGTTGATAGAGATATTCTTATTCCAATTTATAAATTTTTAAATGATATTGGTAGGATTAAAAGAGCTAAATTACTAATAAAGTTAAATTCTTTAGCTAATGAACATGGATATTCTTTGGAAAAATTAGAAGAATTATTTAAAGAATTTTCTCCTTCTCTTTATGAAGAAAATTTTGTTAAAAGAACATCAGCTTTCATAGCTAAAAAGCTACTTGACCTTGAAGAGAAAAATGTTATTGCAGTTGTTAGTGCTAAACATAAAGAAGGTATTCAATATTACTTAGACAATCCTGATGAGATACCTTCAATGGATGTGCTTCTGGATTCTGAGAAAACTAAGAAAAAAGGATTTTTTTCTAGACTTTTTAAAAGATAACTTAGTAAATAGTATTTGAAGTAAAAACTTGAGTGGAAAACAAGGACTTATCTTATAATTGAGGTATGTTAAAATGATATTAGTGTGAAATATTTTTCTTATTAGTAATATATGTTTCTTTTTTATAATATTTATATCTTATTAATAATATATGCTTCTTTTTTATAATATTTATTTATTTTTTGTAATTTATATTTCTTATTTTTTTTTAAAAAAATATTTATTCAAAAATAAATTTGACAACCCTTTAATTTTTCAAAAATAATCCGTAATTATTTCCATATTTTTTTATTTTAATAGCTATTAAAGTAAATTGTTTAAAAGGTTTATTTACTATTGTAAAGTTAGATAATGATATTAAACTGATGTGTTAATTATCTTTATTTAAATAAGTTTATTTTAAATAATATTTTACTTATATATAATAATAAATATTTACTGTCATGGTATTAATAAAAATATTTTAATCGTCTAGATTTTAAAATAGTGTTAAGTTGAGGGAAAAATAATGAAATGGGAAAAAGTAACAATATTTATCAGTAGTACTTTTAATGACATGCATGCTGAAAGAGACTACTTAGTGAAAAATGTTTTTCCAGAACTTAGGGAATGGTGTGAAGAACATAAAATTCACCTTGTTGATGTTGACCTACGTTGGGGAGTAACAGCTGAAGACACTGAAAATGCAAACACAGTAGGCACATGTTTAAAAAATATTGATAAAAGCCGTCCATTTTTCTTATGTTTTTTAGGTCAAAGACGAGGATGGATTCCCAACCCCAATGAACATATAAGTCCAGAAACCTTAAAAACTTATCCTGTGATAAAAGATTTCATAAAAGATAAATCAGTTACAGAAATAGAAATTGAACACGCACTACTCTCTCCCATGGAGAGAATTGTAAAAAATCAAAAAACAACTTGCACTCCCTCAGACCATGCCTTATTTTTCTTCAGAGAAGACAACTACACAAAACAGCTAAATGAAGGTCAAAAAGCCATATACACCAACAAAGATTGTGACAATCCACAAGAAGAAGATGAAAAATTAGAAGAATTCATCAATGAAATAAAGGAAAATGATGAATTCAAGGTCAATAGCTATTATGGAAACTGGGATAAAAACTTAACCCTTCAAGAACTAAGCCACATGAAAAAAGATGAAGAAAAAGGTGGATTAAGAGACTTTAACTCATGGAATAAAGGAATAGCTAATTTTTCTTATGAATACTATCGAAGCTTAAGCTTCCAACCAGCGGAATCACTAAAAGATATTATATTAAGACAATT
>WRMT01000170.1 GCA_009777005.1 Methanobrevibacter sp.
TATATAAAGACCATATTTTTTATTTTAAAAGTTTATAAGTCTTTGATTTTTAAACTTTTTTAAATATTTTTTATTCATATATAACTTTATTTTTTAAATTAATTAATCTTAATTTTAATTATAATGATTATTATTTAGTTATTTTTTTAAATAACAGAGAAAAGAAACAATAATATTTAATATTTTTTTAAATTAATTATTCTTAATTTTTATTATAAATGATTATCATATAGCTATTTTTAAAAATAACAGAGAAAAGAATAATACTATTTAATATTTTTTTATTCATATTCTCATTAAATTATTAAATTTTATATAGTAAATGAGATTAATAATAAGACATGAAGGAAAAAGAAATTAAAATAGAGGATTCAGATTCATTTCAAACAATTTTTGCTAAATATGGAGCTATGGCTTTAGATAACCAAGAGAATTTAAGTGAATTTATTGGAGATCAAGTTGGAAAATTGGATATTAATAATGGAACCATATCTTTCGGTGATGATTTAACTTTTCCAGCTCAAATAATTGGAACTTTAGCTACTGAAACTAATAAATGGCATTGGGCATGGGATAATGAGGATATTGGATTTCCTGAAGATATTATTCAAGAAGCTATTAAGGTTAAAGAATTTGGTGAAAAACATAATATTGAGCAATTCACAAAAAATATATTAAGTGCTGACTTAGTTGAAGCCCATAGAATAGCTATGACTGTTTCAGGTATTTTTAATGATGATGCTTATTATTTAGTTGATTTTGATGATATAATCTTTTTTGTAACTATTAAATCTAATGAAATTCCAAAGGATGAAACTATTGAAAGATTTATTAATGTTTTCAATAACTTTCAAAAAGAATTTAAAGTTAAATCAAGATTAGCTTTTAAATCCTATACAAAACTTAGAGGTTATGAGTACAAAGAAAGAGATGAATTTTCTGTAGCTAAGTTTGGACAATCAAGAGTGATTGTTGGATTTAGTGAAAGAGGTAATGTAACTCATATTCAAACCATGCTAGAATAGTATTAAATAATAAAGTTATAAAATATTATCTAAATGATTAAAGAGGAATGATTATATGGTAGATAGAAAACAATTAGCTATTGATTTTGCCAATTCCTTAAATCACCCTGAAATTGAAAAAATCATATTATTTGGTTCTGTAGCTCGAGGCGAAGATACAACAGATTCAGATATAGATATACTTATTATAACTAAAAAAAAGAATGATAAATTTGAAATTAAAGATGATATTTACACTAAGGTCATGGACATTGTATATAAACATATGGAGTATATTTCTGCTAAAATAATCCCACTTGATCATTACAAGAAATATAAAGATTTTTCTTTTTACTCAACTGTTAATAAGGAAGGTATTGTCATTGGATGAAATAGATATTCTATTTAAAAGAGCAATTGATGCTTTAGATGGGGCTGAATTCAATTTTAAAAATGGATATTATAATATTTCAATAAATCGTTCTTACTATGCTGTTTTTTACGCGTCAAAAGCACTTTTACTTAAAAAAGGCGTAGAAACCAAGACCCATGCAGGAAATATTAAGAAATTTGGTCTTGAATATGTTGTAAATGACAATTTCGAAGCAAGAATAGCTAAAATATTGTCAGAATTAGAAGAAGATAGATCCAACGTAGATTATAGTTTTGAATTTGAAGGTGAAAAAATCCAAGCCAAAGAAAACTTAAAAAATGCGGAAAAATTCATTGCAGAATGTAAAAGATTCTTATAGAAATTTGCTTGTGCCTTTTTTTTTAATGTTTAGATTTGTAATTGTGATTGAAATTATTGATGAGTTTTATACTTTGTTCTTGTAATATTCCCTATATAAATCAAGATTATTATGAAACAAAAAACTTTAAATCTGATGGAAGGAGCTATTTCAGCTGCAGGTAAATGGGTTTGGATGGAAATAGGTCCTGATTCTATTCAACTGGAATTTGACAATGTTCAACTTTACAAATATGAGTTAAATGAATTCAAATCTCATTCAAGTATGATTACTATTAGATTAGCTAATAATGCTTTTTTTAAATTATTTTACAATGATAATAATTTTGATAATAATTTTGAAAAAGACTTTTTAAATCCAGCTAATGATACTTCCTATGATTTAAATAATAAAGATTTCAAATTCCAAGATTTTAATCTTTTAGAAAAAATGGAAAATAATTATAAATACCAAAAAGATTTTCTTGGAAATACTAACAATAATATAAAAAATGGAGAAATTGATTTTTTATTGTGTTTTACTACAGAACAAGTAGTTGTAGCTACTGGAGGGAATCAAATTCAGTTTTTCAATGAATTTGCTCTTTTAAATGATGAAAAAATAAAAAAACTTAGTAATAAATGGTGGGTTTATTGGGTTGATTATTGGAAAAATGAAAAAGCTTCTTATGAATATGATGTTGCATGTGAAGTATATCCCTTAAAAATAGCTAAAAAACTAGAATAGCTATTTTTTCACAAACAAATTAAAAAACCAAACCTTCACAAATAGATAATAAACAAACTTTCACATAACTAATAAACTAATTTTTTTCTCAATCCAGAAACATTAGTGAAACTCTAACCACTAAAATTTTTATCATGCTCATGATTATTTTGTTTTAATTATGAATCATGCTTAATCCTGTAATATACTATTATTCTTTTTTACTACATGTTTATTATATTTTTATAAACAAAAAAAGAATATATATAATTAAGAGGTGAATTTGATTGAAATTAAAAAAAATAATTTTAATAATAATGTTGGTAATGGTTATTAACTTAGCTATAGGTTCAGTTACTGCTGCTAGCAAAACTATAAATATAAAAAATGGAGAATGGGAAAGTTTTTGGGGTGCAGCAAGTAATTCAGAAATGGATAAATATGTTATAAAAAAATCTGGAAACTTTGAAGTAAAAATTGATATGGAATATCAAAAATATAATAAAAAATGGGCTACAAAAAATATGCCTAAAAAATATTTCAAAAAATTAGTTCTCTCTGCTGAATCTAAAAAAAAGTTTAAATCAGCTACTTTTTATTTATATGATGATAAAACTGGGAAATACCAGAAAAAGTTAACATTCAAACCTCAATCCACATATTTAGACCCAGCAACAAAGGGTTATTTTGTTTATAAAAAATATGATATGAATCATAGATATAATTGTAAAAAAGTAGTAATTAATTATTAATCATTTTTTTAAAAAAAGTTATTTTTATTTATTTTTTATAATATTATTTTTTTTAATTTTTAATTTAAAAAAAGAAAGCTTTTTTTTATTTATTTTTTATAATATTATTTTTTAGGGCACTGTAAAAAATTCCCCTGATAAAATTTCATGTCGTGTAAAACGTTTTTTTCTGTCCACTGTATTCGGCTTAGTCGGAGTTTGATATTTATTCCTTCATCTGTTCTGAATATTCTTTTTAAATATTGGGAAAGTGTTATTTTATAGTGTCCTTCTAATTTATTATTAGTGTTGGGAATATCTTCATTTTCTATGTGATTTAGTGTGCTGTGTATATCTTTGGATAATTTTTTGATGAATGTTGGAATTTCTAGTGGTAGTTTTTGAATTTTATCTTATAATTTCTGGAATCTATTCATTGCAGTTTTTTGAGTTTTGGATTTAAACATTAAAGATATTTGATCTATATATTTTTTAAGTTCTTTTATTTTTAATCGACATTCCATCTGGGGAATTTTATACAGTGCCTATTTTCTTTTACATATCAGTATTTACATCACACTCCTATCTTGTGTTGATTTTTAAAAGGTGATATAAATCTTTCAGGACATGTACTATTCATTTTTCAAAATTATTTATGAACCTTGATGCCAATTTTTAGTTTCTTATGAATAGAATAATGCTTGTGTTAATTTTCACAGATTTCAAGTTATTGTTATTTGATTTTAGCTATGAATAATGTTTAATAATAGCTATTAATATTTATTTTTTAGTTAATTGATTAATTTAGTTATTTTCAACTTTTTTTTATACATTTGTTATTTATCTTTAATTTTATTGATATTTAAGAGAGATTAAGTTCAATTTATTGGATATTTTACGATAATCTAGCTAATTTTTGTATAAAAGTATCCTTGGATTTTCATTGTCTTTTTTCACATCTCAATCACTACTCTTTTTTTTGGATGATGTAAAATGAAAATAGTAATACTTATATAATATATTTTACTAAATTAGTAATAAATATATGAAAAAGAGAACATGTTTAAAAATCTGAAAATATTTTCCTCATTTTATGCTTTGTTTCTTCTTTTATTGAGATTTTTTAGTTTAAAAATTGATAAAATTTATATTTAATGAAATTGTAAAATAGTGGTGATTAGAGTTGGTATTTGAAAAAGATGGGAAAAAATTAAATCTTCTTAATGAGTATCTATTTCCAAAAATATTTGGTGAAAATGGGTGTGAAAATGAAACTTTGCACTTGATTAACACTTTTACAGGAAAAACCTTCACAGATGTTTATTATATACCTAAGGAGATGGAAGGTCTCCATAAAGGCAATAAAAAATCAAATGTCGATGTTATGGTCTTAGTAAATGACGGCAGTCTTGTGAATATTGAGGCACAAATAAAACCTCAAAAAAGTTTCCACAAAAGAAGTCACATGTATAACTCTAAAATCTACTCAGTTCAAGTTCAAGTCGGAGACGAATATGAAAAGGCACCTAAAACATACATGATCAATATCCTAGACTTCGACCTCCTACCAACAGAAGATTATCACAGTATATTAGTGCTATGTGATAAAAAAAGTAACTTCATGATTGAAGATATAATAGAAATTCATTATATCGAACTACCCAAATTCAGAAAAGAGCTAAGGAAAGGTAATTTAGATTTAAATGATCCTTTAACAAGAATTTTATTACTTCTTAATAAGAGTACATCTTCAGATTTAATAGAAAAGGTGATTAACATGGATAAATCTGTAAATAAAATGTTTGAAAAAACAATACATGTTTTACAAGATTAAAAAGAATATCTAGCATATATCAGAGCAGAACAAGCCGAATTAGACTATAAAGCCCAGATGAAATATGCAGTAGATGAAAAAAAACTAGAAATAGCTATAAAATTAAAAAACAAAGGAATTCCTTTAGAAATAATATCTGAAACAACAGGGTTATCAATTGAAAAAATTAAAAAACTTTAAAAATCATTCAAAATTATAAATAACTAGCTACTTATTTTATCAAAGTATAAATAATTAATTAAACCACACTATGAAGTTAACATCTTCTAAATTTCAGTAATTAGACCTTAGGAATTGAATATACTTACAATGAAATCCATGTTTTATTGATTCTTCTCACGGAATTCAATAATGCTGTAAACTACAAAAAATGAAACTGGTTCAAAAACTCTATGCCATTGTATAGAGTTTTATTAAAACAATAAAAATATATTTTTTAGAGTTTAGAAAAAAATAATTAAAATAAATATTATGGATTCATAGGGAAAAAATTATAATATCATTATAATATCCTTTTTCTTACATCCATAATTTTTTTCTATTAATCTTTTTTATCATTTGCTCATGAAAAAATAATATTTTTTTTAAATATTTATTAAAAATAGCTAAATTCTTTTTTTATTATTCATTAATTGTTCAGCTATTGAACCTCATTTTTTTTATACTAGAGGCGGGGAAATGATTAATAGTTCGCTGAACATTGATAAAAATTTGTAAAAAATTTTAAACAAAAATCCATATATAAAAATTTTTTGAACATTTTCTATTTTAGTATATATACTCAATGAACAAAAATAATTGTTTCCCAGCCTGTCTATATAAAAAAAATATAAGAGGAGAATCTTTTTTAACCACAGTTATTTTTTTCATGAAGTATTTTTTTTCATGAAATAATCCTCTTTTTATTGTGGTGAGTAACAAAATATGAATTGAATAGCTATTTCCCTTTGTTTTCCTTAAAGATTTAGTCCTATAATTAAATTTTTGAAATTTTAATTTTTTTTTAATTAATTAAAATTCTTTAAATTAATTATAAATTATATATTTATTACTAATATTTAAAAAAAAACTTATTTTAAATCTTTATTATTAATTTAAATAAAAATAATCTTTTTAATTAAAAATTTCAATATAATTTTTTTAAAGAAAAATTATAGGATATAGTATCTTTAAAATCGCCCCTATGGATTTTATTATAAACCTTAAATATATCTCCCATAATAACAATTAAAAAATGAATATTCTATTTTTTTATTACTAAAGATAAGTATCAAAATAGTATATATATAACATTAACTATTCATTATTTCAATACATGTATAGCTATAACATATATGGTGCATGTAAATGGTGGAATAGGGATTTTTTAAATAATAGAAAAAGAGAATATGAAAAACCATCAGACTCATGTATATTTGTTTTTGCAGGTTTATTATTCTTATTTAGCTAAAATTGATTTAAATAGCTTTTTTTTAATATCTTTTATAGTAATTGACATAACCTTTTCATTTTCTTGATATTTATATAATAATAATAGCTTAATTGAAAATATATTTTTAACTTTTTATGTATTTGATGTCAAAATTTTACTTCTTTTCCATTTTTTCATCAAAAAACATTTTCAAATGAGAAATATAATTTTTTATAAGGAAATATTTATTTTAATGAAGAAATATATTACATAAAGTATTTTTTAAAAGGTGATATTTGCATAAATAGTTTTTTATTTAATTTATAGTCATGAAAATAAAGTTTTTAAGTAATGATAATTTTTAAAATTATTATATTAATTTATTTTATTGATTTAAAGAATTAAAATTTATATTTTATTA
>WRMT01000171.1 GCA_009777005.1 Methanobrevibacter sp.
TATTTATTATTTTATCAATAAACTTATCATTTAATGATAATTTTAAAAACAAATAAAACAATGAAAATATTTTTTTTAAGTAAAATAGCTAAACCAACATAATTCCATTAATCAGTAGCTAGTTAATACTAATAAAAGCTATTGATTATTTAACATATATTCTCGAACTGGCTTTAAATATTCTATCATAAACTTACTTACTGCATTCTTTAAATCAGCTGGATGTAATTCTCCAGTGACATACATATCAATTAATTCTGTCTCATTTAAATTTAAGTTTCCACCAAACTTCTCAGGTCTTTCAATTAATATTTCATCTTGAGTTGAAAATATAAAATGATTAGCTATTTCAATTATAGGATTTCCTTCCACTTCTTTCAATGGACAATAGCTTTTTTTAATCTTTTCAGCTATTTTTTCTTCGTCTTCATCAATAGCTATTAAGTTTCCTTTACTTGAAGACATTTTTTCATCACCATCAAGTCCATGAAGGAGTGGAGTGTGTATACAAACAGGAGCTTCAAAATCAAGTTTTGGTAAGTGTTCTCTTGCAAGCATCTGTATTTTTCTCTGTTCCATCCCACCTAAGGCAACATCAACATCTAAAAATATCATATCTGCTACTTGCATCAATGGATAAATAACATTAGATACTTTTGGATTTTCAGAACTCCTACTAACTTGATCCATACTTCTTTTAGCTCTACTTAAAGTTGTTAAATTAGCTAATTTGTATAAATTTCCAACATAGTTATGATTGGTTTGAAAACTTGAACCTAAGATGAACTCAGTATTTTCCTTGGACAATCCAAAAGCTAAAAAGCATTTTTTATTATATTCAGCTATTTCTTCTATTTCTTCAATAGTTCCTTTTCCATTTAAATAAGCATGATAATCAGCAAGAAGTATCTTGATTTTAAATCCAATCTCTTGTAATTGTTTAAGTTTCATTATTGTGATTGCATGACCTAGATGAATTTTTCCTGAGGGTTCATAACCTGTGTAAGCTATTGGACTTTTTTTATCAAGTTTTTTATCTAGTTCTTCAGGATTTATAACTTCTAATGTATTTTTTCTGATTATTTCCACTTTTGCTTCTCTTTCCATACAATCACTTTAAACTATTATACTTAATAATATTAGTATATATCCATTATAAATATGTTATTATCTTCAAATTTAGCTATTTTACTCATGACCTTTTAATAATTGTCTTATTTTCAAAAAATTAAAATATTTTGATTTTAAAAATGCTTAAAATGAAAATTAATTATTTAATTTTTAATTAGCTATTTATTATTTCTTTTTTAAAAATAGTATAATTTTAAAATTTTTAAGGATATATTTTTTTATAAACTTGTATCTTATGATTATCAATTACTATCAATATATTAAATATTAAAAATAATCCAAATTAAAAAATTAAAAAAATAATTAAAATATCTTAAATATTAAAAATAATCCAAATTAACAATTTAATGAATTAAAAGAATATTAAAAAATATCTTAAATTATAACTTATTTCAGGATAATAATATTAACGAGATTATGTTTATTCTTATTAAAAACAATATTTTCCCATATTAATTTTAATTTAAACGTGAATATAAATGAGGATATTATTTTTTATTATTTTCAATTTCAGGAACTATATAAAAGTTTTCATCAATTTTAACCACGTTCACTTCATCTCCAATTTCATATTCCTTAAATACTTTGTGAATATCTATGTCCACCACTTCATAGTTATCAGGATTTAAAATTTGAATTTTACTTGGAGATTTAGAAATTATATTACTTGTTTTGATTTCTTTTCCAGTTTTTACAACTTCTATAGAATTATATTCTTTCCAGGAAATAGAAAAATTATCAAAGGTATTTAAATCATTAGCTACAATCTTATTTCCATCAATAGCTATTATTTGTCCAATTTTATTTAGGTATTTAATAACATCTATTGTTTTAAAGTTTGGAAGTCTAACTGATATCCATATCCTATATAATCCTTTTCCTGTAGATTTATCCTGACTTATAAGTCTGGGAGATTCTTTAATCACTCCACCAAATCTGTTTTTCAAATCACTAGCAATTTTTTTAGCTGCTTTGTAAGATCCAATGTAATAATCTATTCCTTCTTTCATAATAGCTTTTTCAGCTAAATAAGCTAATTTATTTCTTTTAAATTGAGAGCGTAATGATTTTTTTACAATTTTATCTGCTTGTGTAATTTCTTCATTAGCTAATTCACGTTTATCTGATCTAAATTGTATAACTGCTTCATAATATCCAGAATTCCTCTTACTACAATCAGGACAAACAGTTTTTTTTAATCTAACATTTGCTTCATAGGTTTGGTGAATTTCTTTCCCAAATACAATAGCTACTGCTTCTATATAACATTCAGCTATTGTTCCTCTCATTTGAAGGATTTTTAATTCTATTTCTTCTTTTTCAATTAATGAATCAATTTCAATAGCTTTTTCCAAAGCACGGTATATTATTTCTTCTTCTAATATATTGGATTCTTTCCATTTTCCTTCTTCAAACTTTGCATTACAGTGTGCACAAACTGTAACTTCAATATTTTCAGGGATTTTTAATATTGAGAATTGTTTTAAAAAACATTCCCTGCAAAGTCCTTCTATCATTCCAGAGTTAGAGTTCCCACATTCAGGGCAAAACATTATTACACACTTATAAATGGTAAATTAAAATAAACCACATCTTAGTAACATAAAATTTTAATATACAATAGAATTAAACCTTTTACCATGATAAAATATAAAAACAGCATAAAATTTTAATATACACTAGAATTAAACCTTTTACCATGATAAAATATAAAAACAGCATAAAATTTTAATATACACTAGAATTAAACCTTTTACCATGATAAAATATAAAAACAACATAAAATTTTAATATACACTAGAATTAAACCTTTTTACTATGATAAAATATAAAAATAGTTAAATGAAAAAGGTTTTTTCATGAAATGAATAACTAGTTAAAAATAAAATTATTGAAGATAGCTATTGATAATAAAAAGTATAAAAAATAAATTATAAAGTCTTTAATGGTGCTTTTGCACCACATGCAGTACATTTAAGAATAAATATTCTATCTTCACGTATAATTTTTGTATCTGGTCTATTACATTCATGACAAATAATGAATTTTACTACATATTCATCTAATCTTTCATTTATTAAAAAATGAGTAAATTTACCCTGTAATATTGCTCTACCACCTTCTAAATTTCCAGCAGTACCTAATTCTCTTAGTAAAAATTTTAAAACGTGTTGTGGGTCTCTGTTAAGTGCTTCAGCTACTTCTTTAAAGTTTTGAATAAATGTCCTATTTCCTTGAATCACAGAATAAGCTTTTGGTACATTGAACCTTTTTGTTTCAAATACTTCTGGAGGTAATTGTTCAATAGCCCTACTTAATAAACTTTCATAATTTTCCATACTTTTAACTCCCTACATATAAAATTGAAAATACTATTTTAAAATGAATAATATTCCTAGTAATTGTACGATTTTTAAATATAATATAAAAATAATAAATAGATATTAATTTAATATTTTAAATATTTAAAAACAATTTAAATTAAAATGATATAAAAAATATTCTAAATACTTAAAAACAATTTAAATTAAACTTATTAAAAAAAATTAAAATTAAATTTATTTAAAAACAATTTAAATTAAATTTTCCATGATTTAATTTTATATTAAATTATAATATTGTAAAATATAAAGATTTTGTTATGTAATTAATCATTTATTAATTATGAACTTAATCATTTATTAAGTTAACTATTTATGATATAATATGATATTTTCAATTTCATAAAGTATGCTATAAACCCAAAAAAAAGATAAAAATAATAAAATTTTGAATAATAAGTAGAATAACAATACTTATCAATAAAATAAAAATAATAAAATTTTGAATAATAAGTAGAATAACAATACTTACTAATAAAATAAAAATATTTACCCATACAATAAAAATTTTATTAATTAGTTAAAATAGCTACTTAAACTATTTTAAGATAACCAGCTACTGGTTCAAAGATTATTCCTTTATGTTTAAGATCTTTTATGACTTCTTCTATTTTATCTTCACTTAATTCATCATACTGATCCATTAAGTTAGATGTTAAAACATTAATAGGAGCTTGACCTTCATACTCTTCTTGAAGATCCTTGATTTCATCCACGATTATTCGTATTTTGTCTCTTTTAGATTTTGGATCTCTTCCTTCAAGTACATCAATATCCATCTTACCAGTTTCAGGATCATATCCCACTTCCCTAAGACATGCTTTTTGAAGATCAACAGCTTTCTCCGCATCTTCAGCTTCAACAAGTTCTTTCAATTTAATTTTAGCACAAGCTTCAGCTAAACGGATAATAGCTTCTAATTGTCTTGCTGTGATTGGTACTGGTGAGTCTTCATCTACTGCACTACTTCTCATTACAACATAAAATTCTTCTAATACCTTAGTAGCACCATCAGTAAGCTTAGGGTTAACATTCTTTCTTGCATAAGCTATGTATTTTCTAAGCAAATCTGGTTCAATTTCATAAGATACTGAATCTTCTTGATGTATTTTTAATATATGTTGAGCTAATTTTCTATCATTGTCTATATCTGGCTTATCCTCAATTACAAATGTCAAATCAAAACGAGATAATATTGGAGAAGGGAGGTTAATTTGCTCAGCTACTGATTTATACCTATCAAATCTTCCAAATTTCGGATTAGCTGCAGCCAATACAGAACAACGAGAATTTAATGTTGCCATAATTCCAGCTTTAGCTATACTTATAGTTTGCTGTTCAAGTGCTTCATGAAGTGCAGATCTATCTTCTGATCTCATTTTGTCCAATTCATCCACACATACATTTCCTTGATCTCCAAGTACAAGTGCTCCTGCTTCAAGTGACCATCCACCAAGTTCATCTCTAACTGCAGCTGCAGTTAATCCTGCTCCAGTTGTGCCTTTACCACTAGTATAAATACTTCTTGGTGCAAGCTTTGAAACATATTTTAACATCTGAGATTTACCAATACCTGGATCTCCAACAATTAAGATATGGATATCTCCACGAAGTCGAGTTTTATCTTCTAATTCTTTAGCTGCTCCACCAAACAATTGAAGAGCAATAGCTTCTTTAACAGCCTCATATCCCCTTATAGAAGGTGCTGTTGATTTTATAATTTTTTCATAAATTTCAGGATCTTTAGAAAGTTCTATAATTTTTTCTTCATCTTCTTCACTTATCTGTAGTTCTTCAAATTCTTGTTCTAAGTGTTCAATATGATTTGCATAGATGAAATTTTTGAATTTCCCACTTCTCTCTTCTCTAAATGTTTTTAAAGTTCCAGTAATCCGTACACTATCTCCAGGATTTAAACCATCTACTAAATCATCTTCTAAAACAATAAGCATTTGTTTTGGTTCAGTTCCTCCAGATAAATTCTCTAAAGGCTCTTGAATTCTAGCTGTTTGAGTGTCTACATACTTAGATTCTTCTTGAAGTAATCTAAAGGATCTTCCACCACATTCAGTACATAAAGATGGTTCTACTATAACATTGTTAGATGTTTGTTGAACTTCATGAAGTCTCATGCACCCTCTACATTCAAAAACACCAATTTCAATTCTTGGACGAATTTCATCAGTTTTTCTAACAATCCCATCAGCTGATATGAATTTACCAATATATTTACTTAGTAAAATCTTTAAAGGAATTAAATTAGTTAAATTTTCAAGCCTAATATTTAAATCAGCGTCTTTCACCAGAGGATCTATGTTTTTAATAGCTTTTTCAGATGCAAGAATAACATCATCTGGTTTTTCTATTAAAAGATCAGCTAAATCAGGATCAAACATTTCTAAATCTATATAGTCTATCACTAATGATCTCTCATCAGGATATTTCTCTAAAACATTAAAAACATCTTCTTTGTATTTTGTTGAGAAAAACTCTTCAAATTTTGTAAGTGATGTTTTTGATTCTTCTATCGAACTCATTAATTTAATATTGATTTTTCATATAAAAATTATTTTGTTTTTTTTAACTTCAATTTTTTAACATGACATAAACTTTTCATATCTATTTTTTTGAAGTTGAAGCAATATTTTTAAAACAATAAAATTAATATGTCATGAGAATAAAAATTATAAAAAAATAAGAAACTTTATCTGTTTATAAAAACAGATTAATATGAATTACATCATAAAATAATTTTAATGATACATTGGGAGATATTATGAAAAAATCAAGGTTAAGACTTTTTAAGTCCACCTCAATGATGATTTCTATTTTAGGAATTATAATGATTGTTTCCACAGCTATTATAGCAGGATACATTGGAATAAGTATTCTTTCATCGGAAATAACTGCTAGTATTTCTTTAGATCCTTATTATGATAAGTTAACAGTTCTTAGATCTAATTATGCTAATTTAGAATCTGAATTTAATGCTACAAACCAAAAATCAAATAAAACTAATGAAGATGAGTATATTAATGCTCAGTTACAACTTATAAGAGCAAAATCAGCTATTGATGATGTTGAAAGTGCTATAAAATCGAATCAATCCCCTGAAGAAATTGATGCTAGAATAAATATAGCTACACAAAAGTTGAAAATAGCTTCTGATGAAATAAATAAGTTAACATAAAGTCATTTAGTAATAGTTTATCTTTGATAAGTTTAATAATGTACTTTAAAAGAAAAAAAAAAAAAAAAAAAAAAAAAAAAATTAAGTATTAAAAAAACTTCTACCTTTTTTTTATTTTTTAACCCTAAAACAAACATTTCAGAAAGCTCGGAAA
>WRMT01000172.1 GCA_009777005.1 Methanobrevibacter sp.
AATAATTGTGTTTATGAACTATAAAAGAGTTAAATATATAAAATTCTTAAAATAATTAATATTATTTATTTTTTTTAAATTAAAATGATTTTACATAATTTATTTCAATGAATATTAATTACTATATCTTCTTTTAAATAAAATATCTATACAAATTAATTTTTTTAAAAAGTAAGATTTTTATAATGCTAAAAAAGAATCTTATACATTTTTAAATGCACAATAAATATCAAGAGTAAATTAGAAATGGAATTAAACAAGTTTAATCTTCTTAAGTTGACAAAATGATAGAAATCTACATTATTTCCATTTCATCTAATGTTATGGTTCCTTGAACAGCTTTAACTTTAACATCAATTCCTTCTTCTTTTATTGCAGCGATTGAATTTAAACCACTTCCTGCTACAATACCACAATTATAGCTATGAACTTTAGCATTGTAAATTATTTCTCGGGGTTTTCCAATCTTATATATGGGAAACCCAATTTTTGATATTTCATCTAAAATTTCTTTACTTTGCTTTCTAGCTATTACTGGAATTTCTTTTAAAGAAGCTAATATTTTTTTTGTTTCATTTTTATTTATCGATACCATATTTTTAAAAATGAATATTTCATGAGGGTCTAGTGAAGAACCATTGTAAGAAATTAGCTCCAAAAACAATGGCTTATTTCCAATTTCTAAAAGTCCTCCATATTTCGGTATTGACATTACCCCATTATTAATAAGAACACCATCAACAGATAAACTACAAACAGTAGCTATTCCCACTTGATTTTCTTTGATGTTTACATCATTTAAATCATTTATAACTTTATAATATGGACAAATATAGTTTTTTGATTTTTTATATGCATTTTTCATTATTTCAATAGATTCATCTAAATCCCTTTTATTTATATAAGAAACATTAGATATTAACTTTCCTTCATGAGTTTCAATGTTGAAATCTACATTCTGCAGGAAGTTATATGCCTTATTAAGTAAAAATGTGATTTTTTGGTTTTTTGGTTTTTTAAGACTTGATTTAAGTAGATTATTATTAAATAAGGAGTGTTTTTTAGAGAAAATATGCTTCATTCCTTCAAATTCAGCTACACTTTCAGATAATTTTATATTAATATTATGCCCCACCTCTTTAGCAGCACAAAGAGGAGTGACACCTCCAATAATAGCTATTCCTATTGAACCATTAGGAACAGGAACTCCTAAAACCTTTTCTCCATCTTTCCCAATGGAAATTACTCCATTAATTCCAACATTAGCTAATTTTTTTAAAAGTTTCTTGGCTCTCTCATCGGATTTACTTGGTATTACGCGAAAATTAGCAGGAATAATTCCACTTCCATTTTTAACTACATCAATAACAGAAGTCATTTCATCAGCTATAAAGGCATCTAAAGGAGTAATAGAAGTTCCTTTATAGGAAATTAATTCAGTGAACTTTTGAGGAATATTATCTTTAATTTTTAAAAGACCACCATAGGAAAGTAGAGAAGGTATCCCATTTTTTAAAAATATTCCATCAATTGTAGTTGCACAAATTGTTTTTATAGAAACATCTTCTCTTTCATCAAATTTTTTCTTTCTGAGTTCAACAAATGGACTAACAGCTAGACCATCTTGAAATACTTCTTTAATAATTTGGATAATTTCATTTTTATCTTCTTTTAAAAAAGTTGAGCTATTGACAATAACATTTCCAGTTTTTGTACTCTGATTAAAATTTGCTTGATAAATCATTTCATCAAATTTTGAAAAGATAAAATCCACTTGATCATATGCTAAACCCCTTTCTAATTCTAATTTTCCAAGTTCAGTTATTTTCCTTCCAGAATATCCTTCACGTTCTGTAAACCCTCTTTCATCGAGAATTTGCATATGATAACGAACAGCTCTTTCACCTAATTCATAGCCTTTATCTATTAATTCATCAGCTATAACTTTAGCTCCAATAGCTTTTTCTTGTTTATTTAAGATTCTCAAAATCTCCATGATTTTTTCTTGGGACTCTGTCATGAAAATAACCTCTAATATAGTTTAGCTAATTCCATTTAATAATTATTATAATAATAAATTTACTAATTATAATATTAAATATAATAATTATAATAATATTAAATATAATTATTATAATAATAAATATAATAATTATAAATGAAAAAAATATTATATGTTGCTATAATTTGAAATGAAAACCATTTTCTTATTTTTCCAAGGAGCTAATAGCTGGTTTTGTAATCATTCAAAAGTATGATTCTTTAGCTATTGATTTTGTTTCATAAGATTAGGTATGGCTCCTTCATAGATGTCATAAGCTTGATGTGTCTGTAGCTCCACCAAATCATCTGAGGTTTTGATGAATAATACTCCATCATCAGTAACACGACCAAGTTTCACTGCCTTTTCACCGAATAATTCTTCAAATTCTTTTTCCTTATGAGTACTGATAGAAAGCAGGAAACGACCTTGAGTTTCTGAGAAAAGCTGTGCTGTAGTTCTGTTAAATTCGACAGATAATCCAAATTTACCTTCAAATGCAGATTCAGCTAATGCTACTCCAAAACCTCCTTCTGACAGGTCATGTGCAGATTTGACAAGTCCTTTTTGAATAGCTGTTAAAACCAAATCCTGATTTTCTTTTTCTTCAAGTAAATCAAATTTGACAATTCCAAAAATATCTCCAGTTATCATTTTTTGCAACTCAGAACCTGCAAAATCATTTCTTGTTTCACCAATTAAATAAATCAAATCTCCAGCTGCTTTGAAGCTTTGGGTAGTAATATGATCTAACTCTTCAATCAAACCAACCATCCCAATTACTGGTGTTGGAAAAACTGGAGATCCATTGGTTTCATTATAAAGTGAAACATTTCCTGAGATAACTGGCGTGTTTAACACACGACAGCTTTCAGAAATACCATCAACAGCTGTTGACAATTCCCAGAATTGTTCAGGCTTTTCAGGATTTCCGAAATTCAAACAATTAGTAATAGCTAGTGGACGAGCTCCAGAAGCAACTATATTTCGTGCTGCTTCTCCAACAGCTATTTGAGCACCAATTTCAGGGTTCAGATAAAGATAACGCTGGTTACAATCAGTTGTCATTGCAAGTGCCTTTTGTGTCCCTCGAACACGAAGTACAGCAGCATCAGAACCTGGAGCTACTACAGTATTAGTCATAACACGACTATCATAAGTTTCATAAATGCTACGTTTACTAGCTATTGTTGGTTGGGCTAATAGTTCTTTGAAAGTTTCAGTAGCATCTTCAATTTCAGGTATGAATTCTTTACAAGTAGCAAATTCTTTAATTCTTCTAGGAACTCTAGACTTACGATAATAAACAGGAGCATCTTCTACCAAAGAATCAACAGGTAATTCAGCTACTTTTTTTCCTTTGTGATACAAGGTGTAAAGTCCATCATTAGTTACTTTGCCAATATTTATTGCATCAAGGTCATATTTTTTAAACAAAGCAATAACTTCTTTCTCATGATCTTTTTTTACACACAGTACCATACGTTCTTGTGATTCAGAAAGCATCATTTCATAAGGAATCATACTAGTTTCACGTTGTGGAACTTTGTCTAAATTCAAACACACTCCAGAACCAGCTTTAGATGCCATTTCAGAAGTTGAAGAGACAAGTCCTGCAGCACCCATATCTTGAATACCTACCAAAATTTCATTGTGGTTGTGGATAAGTTCAAGACAAGCTTCAAGTAAGAGTTTTTCCATAAATGGATCCCCTACTTGCACTGCAGAACGTTGTGTTTCATTCCCTGAACCAAATTCTTTCGAAGCAAATGAAGCACCATGAATACCATCACGCCCTGTTTTTGCACCAACATAAATAATACTGTTACCTACACCCTTAGCTTGACCTTTTTGAACATGTTCATGTTTTATCAAGCCTACACAAAGGACATTGACTAGTGGGTTTCCAGCATAGCTTTCATCGAAAGCTATTTCACCTCCAACAGTTGGAATACCAATACAGTTACCATAACCTGCAATCCCAGCAGTTACTTGATCCATAATGTGGCGTGTTTTTCCATTATCCACTTGCCCAAAACGTAAACTGTCAAGAATGGCAATTGGACGTGCACCAATAGAAAAAATATCTCGAATAATTCCTCCAGAGCCAGTTGCAGCACCTTCATAAGGTTCAACATAAGAAGGATGATTGTGACTTTCTATCTTGAAAACCACAGCTAAATCATCCCCTATATCCACAACACCAGCTCCTTCACCAGGACCCATCAGGATATGTTCTCCTTCAGTTGGAAGTTTTTTCAAAAGAGGCTTTGAATTCTTGTAGCAGCAGTGTTCTGACCACATAACTGCATACATTCCAGTTTCAGTAAAGTTTGGCAAACGACCACCCAAAATCTCTTCTTTGATTTTGAGATATTCTTCATCTGTCAAACCCCATTCACGATAAATTTTCCTCTTATAGATTTCTTCAGGACTCACTTCAATAGTCATTTTAGAAACAATCCTCACAAAAATTAAATCTCAACAGTCAATCTAGAAACAATCCTCACAAAAATTATCCTCAATACGCATTTTAGGAATAATCCTCACAAAAATTAATCTCAACAGTCAATTTAGAAACAATCCTCACAAAAATTTTTTAAAATTGAGGCAAATACTTTTTTCCCATCTGTACCACCTAGTAATTCTTCTACTGCACGTTCTGGGTGAGGCATCATACCAAGTACATTACCTGAAGAATTAGTGATACCAGCTATATTTCTAAGAGATCCATTGGGATTTTCATCCTCATAAGTAAAGGCGATTTGATTATTTTCTTGTAAATTTGACAAAGTCTTTTCATCAGCTATATATTGTCCTTCACCATGTGCAATTGGCAAATTAATTATTTCATTTTCAGCAAATTCACTTGAAAATTTTGTCAAATTATTCACTTGTAAAGGTTGCCATTTAGAAACAAATTTCAAGGTGTTATTTCTGATAAGGGCACCAGGTAAAAGTCCTGCTTCAATTAAAATTTGAAACCCATTACAAATACCTAATACCGGTTTTCCTTCACTTGCAAAACCCTTGATTTCAGGCATGATATTAGCAAAAGAAGCAATTGAACCACAACGTAAATAGTCACCATAGCTAAAGCCACCAGGAATCAAAACTCCATCAAAACCTTCAAGTGACTTTTCATTGTGCCAAACAAATTTTGCTTCAGCTCCCATCACATTACGAATCGCCCAAAGTAAGTCAAAATCACAATTGGATCCAGGAAATTGAATTACAGCAAAGTGCATTATTCCATAATCTCCACATGATAAGTTTCCATATTAGGATTAGATAGCAATTGTTCAGAAATAGCTTCTACTTGAGCTTTAGCTGTTGCCACATCAGCATCAACTTCGATTTCAAAATATTTTCCTATTCTAATATCTGAAATTTCAGTAAATCCCATTTTTTGGGTTGCCATCTTCACTGCCTGTCCTTGAGGATCAAGAATAGACTCCTTGTACATCACATAAACTTTAACCTTTGTCATTGTTTTAGTTCCAACTTTAAAAATTTTTAGTAAATTTTTTCACTAGTTCCAAGACCAATTTTTCTCTAAACCAATTTGATACAGAGGTTTTTAGACTTTTTAATAATTAGCTAAACAATTTTAGAGAGATTGAAAACAATTCATTTTTAGAAAAATCTAGAACATTCATCTGATTTTAGCCAATAAGGAATTTATACTCATCTTTCTTGCAAACGTTCGTTTTCAGCTATTTTTGAAATTTCAACTCCTTTCATAGCTTCACCAAGACCTCTTGAAACATTAGCTAAAACTTCTGGTTTGTTATAATTAGCTGTAGCTTCAACAATAGCTTTTGCAAAATCTTCAGGGTTTTCTGATTTAAATATTCCTGATCCAACAAATACTCCATCTGATCCTAGTTGCATCATGAGGGAAGCATCTGCAGGAGTAGCTACTCCACCAGCTGCAAAATTCGCTACGGGTAGTTTTCCAATTTTAGCTACTTCATTAACAAGTGCAAAAGGAGCTTCTATAAATCTTGCAAAGTTTCTCAATTCTTCCTCATTTTTTCCTTGAATTTCTCGAATTTCAGAGGTGACAAGTCTCATATGGCGAACAGCTTCTCCTACATCTCCAGTACCAGCTTCACCTTTAGTACGAATCATAGCTGCACCTTCATCAATCCTACGTAAAGCTTCTCCTAAATTTCTTGCACCGCATACAAAAGGAACATTGAATTCTTTCTTATTAATATGATATTCAACATCTGCTGGTGTGAGAACTTCACTTTCATCTACCATATCCACACCAAGTGTTTCTAAAATCTGTGCTTCAGCTATGTGACCAATTCTTGCCTTGGCCATAACAGGTATTGAAACTGCATCAAGAATTTCTTGAACTTTTGTTGGATCAGCCATTCTAGCTACTCCTCCAGAAACTCTAATATCTGCTGGAACCTTTTCTAAAGCCATTACAGCAACTGCACCTGCATCTTCAGCTATTCCTGCTTCATCAGCAGTGACAACATCCATGATAACTCTACCTTTCTTTGCAACTTCTTTTAAAACATCCATTTTTACCATAATATCACGAACAATAAATATTTTTTTTCAATAACATCAATAACATTTTAAATAAAAATAATAATAAATTTAAATAATCAATATATTATTTAAATCTTTTTAACTTTAAATTTAAATAATTAATATTTTATTTAAATCTTTAATAATTTTAAATTTAAATCTTAAACTTAATAATTTTATAGCATATATACTAAATTTTTTTAAGATTTATAAAAAAATTATTTTTAAAAATAATATATATAAATTATATATA
>WRMT01000173.1 GCA_009777005.1 Methanobrevibacter sp.
ATTATGATTACTAAAAAAAAATTTTCAAAAAAAAAAAAATGGTAATTTACTATAATAGCTAAAATTTTAAATAAACTTTTAAAAATAATACATATCATACTTATTTACTCATTGAATACTAAATCTTATTTATTGCCTATTGGAAGATAAAATGAAAGCATTGCTAGTTATTACTGGAAGAGGAATGGGTGGAGATGCTGTTAATGCATTAAACATAGCTAAATCTTTAGAAAAAAAAGGAGTTCAATGTGAAATAGCTCTTGATCATAATGCACCAGGATTGTTATTTGAAAAAAATGGATACACTTGGCATAAAGTTAAAGTTCCACAAGCTGGAGGACATGCAGCTACTAAAATAACTACCTTAAAAGCAGGAATTAAAACTTTAAAAGCAGTGATAGAAACTAAAACTCTCATTAAACAGTTAAAAGTTGATGTTGTTGTGGGAATCATTGGAGGAGGAGCAGTGGTTGCCTGTATAGCTGCTAAATTAGCTAAAGTTCCAGCAGTTGGAATAATTGACACACCACTTGATACAAAAGTTTGTACAAGATTAAACCGATGTATTGTTCTTCCTGAAGCCCAACTATTTAAATCAGACGAAATTCCTTTAAATGTTTCTAAATCATATTTTCCATTAAGTCCGTCCCTTACAAAAGGAAACAGAGAAAAAGGAATAGAATTATTAAAGAAATATTCTGGTGAGGCAAAGTTTGATGAAAATAAAAAAACTCTTCTTTTTTCTTCAGGCTCTTCTTTATTTAAAATGATGGCAGAAGCTATAGCTAATTATTCCAAACTTGAGGGTGTAGCTGATAAATACAATTTAGTTTTGGTAGGTCATCCATTAGAAGAAAAATATTTAGATTTAATAGATTTAAAAAAAGTCATTAATTTAGCTTATATTGATTGGATAAAAGACCTTTATGAAGTAGTTGATTTAGCTATTTTAACCGATGATGGAGTTATGATTCAAGAAGCTATTGCATGTGAACTACCTTCAGTTGCATTAACACATGTTAAATATGGCAGATATCACAATATGGCAGGAATCTTCCCAGGAGCTGTAATTGAATCCAACCTAGATCATTTAAATAATAACATTGATGAATCATTAGCTAATTTAAATGAAATCATAAACCAAACTAAAAAATATAGTGGTGAAGTCTTATCTTCTGGTGAAAAAATAGCTGATATTATTATCAATGAAGCAAAAAAATAAATTCAAAAAGAATAAGAACATTCTTTATTTTTTATTTTCAAGATTTTTAAGACTTCAATCCTTTTATAAAGTTCCATTGGGAAACATGTTTAAAATATAAACTTTTTATTTCTTTAAAATTTTTCAAATCCTCATTAAAATCATCGTTACAATTAATAACTTCTTTATAATAAGTTCCAACATCTTTAATATAGTCTATAGATTTCCATCTTCCATCAATTGCAAAATTTTCAAAACCTATTGATTTTAAGTAAGAAATGTGGTTAATCAGACAAAAATCTCTGGAGTTAATAAGTATTCTATCCATTCCATAAATATCTTTTTTTATAAGAAACTCATTATTTTTAGAATCTTTTAAAACAATGGAGAATTCATTTTCATGACCATCTTGGGTTTCATGTCTTTTGGGTTTTGAAATTTTTGATTTTGAGATTTTTTCAACATTCTTAAGTAATTGTTTAGAAATTAAATCATTTTTACTTACTAATAATTCTATATTCCCTTGAACTAATATTTCTATATCGGGAATTGTTTGAATATTAGAAGTAGCTAATGATTCCCGATTATTATGATTTTTTGATTTTAAATATTCTTTAATCAAACTATTTATATCACTTTTAGATAATTCTGGAGATACAGTTAAAAGTTTGTATTCATTTAATTTAGATATACTCATGTTATTGTAAATATTAAGAGGATAAGAACCATAAACCTCTAATTCGAACTTTTTTTTCAAAATATTAGCTATTCCTAATAATCCTGACATTACATTTATATCTATATTCAATCTTTTCAAAATAGCTAATGCTTTTATAAAATCATTTATCACAGTTTGATGAGCAATATCAGACCATTTCCATATTAATTCATATTTTTGGTCTTTGGAAATACTCACTGCCTCTTTAATAAAGTTTACAATATAGCTAATATCTATTTTATCTCTTTTTTCTATATCATTACCATATTTAAAAGACAAATATTGATTATTTGGAGGAATTTCTAAATAAACTCTATTATAAACATTATTTTCTTCATTTAAAGATTTTAATGCATTTAAATCATTTAAATAAATAGCTAAGCTATTTTCAACATTGTTTTTATTTTCTTTATTTTTTAAGTTATTATTAAAAATGTCCTTACCTTCAAGAACTTCATTATTCTTTAAATTATTATTTAAAAGTTCTTTACCTTCAAGAACTTCATTATTTTTTAAGTTAATATATAAAAGTTCCTTATCTTCAATAATTTCATTATTTTTTAAATTATTATCAAAAAAATCTTTATTTTTGATTTTTTTAAATTGTCTAAAATTCCTTTTACTAAGCTTAAATTCATCTTCCATAGCTAAGTAGCTACTGATAATTTGACTCTCCACATCTTTGAAAAATTCTCTCCTTAATTTGTTTATTTCACTAATTGGAACAAATAAATCTTCTTTATAATTAATAGAGATTTTTTCAAGATAAAAGGGAAGATCTCCAATTTTAGATAGTTGTTTTTTCAGTTGTTCTTTAGTTATTGGCTTGTTTTTAGCTATTTCCCAAGGAACACTACTTTTCTTTGAAATATCAATCTTTTTACCATTAGCTAAAATAACTCTTCCTTTTAAAATAGGATAATTTGATTTTCCAACATCAAATTGAATAAATACTCGTGATCTTCTAATTATCTGCTTTGAATTATCATAAAGCAATTCTTTAGTATAATCAGCTATAGCTTTTCTTTTGCTTAAGTAAACCATTGAATTTTTATCAAGTTCAATATTAATATCTTTATTTTGCTTAACTTTCTTTATAATCAATTTTCGACTCTTTGATCCTTTTTTTTCTATTAAAATAGGATCTTTTGACAAATCAAATCCATAGCTATTTTCAATGTTTTTATAATTTTTATAATTATTTTTATTGTTTATGGTTTTATTGTTATCATTTGAAATTATCATTTTACCTTTTATTAAAAGTCCATCCCCCTTTTCAGGAATTGTGATTAGATTTGAATCAAGAACAATAGCTATTTCTCCTGTTTTTTTAGAAAAAGACTCAACTTTTCCAATATACAGTCCACTGTCTCCAGGACTTTCAATGTTTAATAATCTTTGAGAATTTCGATTTAATAAATGACCAGTTGTGAATTCTCTATTAAAAACTAATTTCAAATCTTCAATAGCTTTTTTATAAACAAAGTCTTGTTTGAAGCTATTGACCTGTTTTTGGTCCATATTATTTTTAAATTTATTATGTTTTTTCCTTTTTTTCTTAAATTCATTATTATATTTACTAAAATTTGAATTTTTCATATATTTTAATTCATTCAATAGTTTTCTATAGCTATTTGTAACAATAGCCACATATTCTTTGCTTCGCATTCTTCCTTCTATTTTTAAACTATCAACACCTATTTTTTGTAATGTTTCAAGCTCTTCAATAAGTGAAAGATCTTTTGAAGATAAAAAATGTTTTTCACTAGAAATTGGGCTTGTTTTATTGTAGTTAAACCCTTTATCTTTAGAGTAATTTGAACTATCTAAACTTTTTTCATCATTTGTCATTTCATCATTTGCTTTAATAGCTATTTGATATTTTTCTCTACAAGGTTGAGCACAAGTTCCTCTATTTCCACTTCTACCACCTTTAAATGATGAAAATAAACACCTACCAGAGTAAGAATAACACAATGCCCCATGAACAAATATTTCAACTTCTACTCCTTTTTCATGAGCAAAATCAGTTATATCTTTTACCTCATTCAAATTTAGTTCTCTTGGAAGAACAACTCTTTTAATCCCATTAGCTGCTGCCCACTTAATTCCCTCTTTATTTTGTATATTCATTTGTGTTGAGCCATGTATAGCTAAGTTTGGAATAATTTTTCTTGTTAGTTTGAGAAGACCAATATCTTGAATTAAAACTGCATCAACACCAATTTTATATAGATTTAATAAATATTCCATTACATCTAGTAACTCTTCCTCCTTTATTAAAGTATTAACAGTAACATAAACCTTTACATTATACAAATGTGCAAATTTCACAGCTTTTTTGATTTCATCAAGACTTAAATTCTCTGCATATTGTCTCGCACCAAACTTTTTCCCAGACAAATAAATTGAACTTGCTCCAGAAAAAATAGCTACTTTCAAGTGTTCAATTGATCCTACAGGAGCTAATAATTCAGGTATTTTCATAAATAATCTCTTTATTTTAATTTTTTAAATAATATAAGTATAAAATTTATTTTATATAATTTTTAATGTTTTATTCTATTTTTTTTAAATAAAAAATTTCAAATTATTAATAATTCTAAATTGTGTAAATTATAATATTACAAATTACTTATACTTCTAAATTTTGTAAATAAAAAATTCTAAATTCATTTTCAAATTCTTTATTATATTTTTAAATAAAAATTTTCTATATTCTTTATTCTATATTTTTTAAATTTTATATATTTTGAAGTTCTATCTTAGTACATGTATATCTGTTTAGAAGGGATTGATGGAAGTGGAAAATCTACACAAATAGAATTTTTAAGTCAATGGCTAATTGATTCAGGATTTAAAGTAAAAAAAGTCGTTGAACCAACTGATTCAGAAGTAGGATTACTTATTCGAAAGATTTTGAGATCTCCAGATGCCACATCCCCAAATACTCAAAAAATATTAGGTTTACTGTTTGCAGCTGATAGACTAACCCTTATGGAAAAAATAGCTAAATATGAAGAAGAGGGTGAGATAGTTATTAGTGATAGGTCTTTTTATTCAAGTTTAACATATCAAGATCCAGAAAATTGGATTTTAGAAATTAATAAATTTGTAAAAACCCCAGATTTAGCTATTTTATTGGATTTAGATGTAGATTTAGCTATTTCAAGATGTTTGAAAACTGATGAATTTGAAAAAAAGTCTTTTTTATTAGGTGTTCGTGAAAGATATATTGAATTAGCTAATAAGAATAAAGATAGTTTTAAAATCATCAATGGAAACAATGGTCCAAATAAAGTTAAAACAGATATTAAAAAAGCAGTAGCTCCTTTACTCGGAATTTGTCTTAGCGGAATTGAATGAATAAGCAATATTCTTGCAGATGGGCATCTTTTTATCTAAAAAAAAGGTTATATATAAATACAATCTTTCCAAAAACAAATTTTTCCAAAAAAAAAGAAAAAAAGCTAAGTTTTTGAACTCCTAAATTATTATTTTTAAAAATCAGGGAAAATTATATATGTTAAACCATATATTATGTTTTATGTTATCAAGTGAAAAAAACAGTTAGCAAAAGTGTTGCTACTAAATTAACTTCATTAGAATTACAAAAAATTAATAATATTGTAGACATTGGGATGTATTTAAATAGTTCTGATTTTTTAAGAGAAGCTGTTAGGGAAAAATTAAAAGCTATAGAAGTGATAAACATTAGAGATATAGATTATGAGACAGCTAAAAAAGAAGTATTAGAATACCATGAAACACATGAAACTGCATATATATCAGAAATATCAGAGAACTTAAAACTTGATTTGAGTTTAACAGTCAATATAATTGATGAATTAATTAAAAAAGGTAAAATTGAAGAGGTTAGCTAATGCCAATATACACAAAAAAAGGAGACAGTGTTATAGAATATAAAATAATAGCTGAAGCTAGAAAAATATCTAATGTTCAAATAATAGCTAAATTTGGAAGACGTATTGCACAAAGAATAGTTTTAAAAGATAATGCTGCATGTGTAATCGATAAAAAAAACTAAAATATCAAGTAATTAGCATCTAATTAATATTACTCTCTCATTTTTATTTCTATATAAATTCCACTCTTTGTTAATGGACATATCCTTGTTTTAATTTTATTTTTGAAATATATATTGAATTCACTATCTCTTTGAAGTGAGTGCTTTAAAATTTTTATAAAACTTTATAAAAAGTTGTTTTTATTTATTTTTATCTAAAAATTTACTAAATTTAATTTAACTAGTTATTTTAAAAAAAAATAATTACATAAGAATATTGACTTTAATAAAAGAAAAATTATTACATCAAATAATATTTATAAAGTTTAATTAAAAACTAATTTTTATTTTTTAGTTTCTTTATTATTACCTTGAAGTTCATTTAATCTTTCATTTATTGATTTTACTATGAAATCTTTTGCATTTTCAAGTTCTTCTTCTGTGCCAAGAAGTACAGGTCCATATTCCGTGTGTTTTAACTGTACTTCAAATTTTTCAATAGTATATGCAAGTATTTGTTCTCCAACACCATTAGGTAAGCTCATTTCATATTCCATAATAATCCCTTTTAAACTAATATTTTGATTAAATGATTCTTAATTACAAATAGGCAATAATTACAATTTTATTTCTTATTATATTTTCAAAATAATCATATTAAGTTCATCAATTAAATAAACTACATAAATAGCTTACTATTAAATTACTATTTAATTATTATTAAATTATTTTAAATTATTATTTAATTGCTATTAAATTAATATA
>WRMT01000174.1 GCA_009777005.1 Methanobrevibacter sp.
TTTTAAATTTTATAATAATATTTTTTTAAGATTTATTATTTAATTTAAATTTTATTATTTAATTTTTTTAAATTTTATAATAATATTTTTTTAAGATTTATTATTTAATTTAAATTTTATTATTTAATTTTTTTAAAATTTTTAATAATAATATTTATTTAAAATTAGAAACAAAAAATCATTAATCTTTTCAAATTAATTTATTTAGGTGGAAAAATTGTTTTTAAAAAAGATAAAAGAAGCTGAACTAGGATATACTTATGATGACTTTTTACTCGTGCCTAATGCTTCTTTTGTTGAAGCAAAGGATGTGGACACTAAATCAAAAGTATCAACTAATTTTCAATTAAACATTCCTATTATTAGCTCAGCTATGGATACTGTTACAGAATCTGAAATGGGAATAGCTTTAGCCCAAGCTGGTGGTTTAGGTGTTATTCATAGAAACATGACTATAGATCAACAAATAGCTGAAGTAGAAAATGTTAAAACAGCGGATAATCTTACTATTACTGATGTTATCACTATAACTCCTGATTCTTCTTTGTCAAAAGTTAAAAACATTATGGAGCAAGAATCTGTTAGTGGTCTTCCTGTTATTGAAAATGAGAAGGTTGTTGGAATTGTAAGTAAAAGAGACATAAAACCTAACTCTTTTTCTGATAAAAAGGTAAAGGATATTATGACTTCAGATGTTGTAACAATCAAGGAATCAACAACACCTTCTGAAGCTTTAGATATTGCTTATGAACATAAAATAGAAAGACTTCCTGTTGTAAAAGATGAAAAACTAGTGGGTATTGTAACTATAAGAGATATTTTAAACCATAAAAAATATCCTAATGCTTCAAGAGATAAAGAAGGGAGATTGTTAGTAGCTGCAGCTACAGGACCTTTTGATTTAGACAGGGCCATAGCTTTAGATAAAGCAGGTGCTGATATTTTAGCTGTTGATTGTGCTCATGCTCATAATATGAATGTTGTTAAATTTGTCAAATCTATGAAGGATAATATTGACGCTGATTTAATAGTAGGTAACATTGCTACTTCAAATGCAGCTGAAGACCTTATAACTCAGGGAGCTGATGGTTTAAAAGTTGGAATTGGTCCAGGTTCAATGTGTACTACTCGTATAATAGCTGGTGTTGGCGTTCCTCAACTAACAGCTATTTCAAGTGTAGCTGATATAGCTAATGATTATGGTGTTCCAGTAATAGCTGATGGTGGACTTAGATATTCAGGGGACATAGCTAAAGCTTTAGGTGCAGGAGCCGATATTGTAATGCTAGGTAATCTTCTTGCAGGAACATATGAATCTCCAGGGGATGTTGTTGTAATGAATGGAAGAAAATATAAACAATATCGTGGAATGGGTTCAATGGGAGCGATGACTGGTGGTTTTGGTGGTGGAGCTGATAGGTATTTCCAAGAGATTAAAGGACCTATGAAACACTCTAAACTTGTTCCTGAAGGTGTTGAAGGAGCTGTGCCATATAAAGGTACTATTGATGAAGTTGTTTTCCAACTAGTCGGGGGATTAAAAGCTTCTATGGGTTATTGTGGAGCTGAAAATATTAAAGCTATGAAAGAATTAGCTAAATTTGTTAGGATTACCTCAAGTGGTATTAAAGAAAGCCATCCTCATGATCTATTAATCACTAATGAAAGTCCTAATTATCCTACTTTAGAGTAGCTACTTTTTAAAGTTTGAAGATACTTGTTAAAATGACTAATAAATAAAGGTTTGAATACTCTTAATAATATTATTGGATTTAATTTTCTATATACTAATGGTGGAATTTTATTAAATGAAAAAAATAATATTTGAAATATTTCTCTTAATATTATTATTGGGTATTTAATTTTCTATATAATATGGTGGAATTTTATTAAATGAAAAAAATAGTTTTTGAATTACTTTTTCACAAATACTTTATTTTTTTTCATAAATTCATTTATTTAATTTATTTTTTATTTTTTTTATTATATTTTTTATAATTTTTATTACATTTTTTATTATTTCATGAATTTTTTTTAAGTGATTTAGAATGAAAAATGGAAATCTTCGTTCAGCTATTGTTTTATGTGGAGGGATGAGTAGAAGAATGGGTGAAGATAAAGGATCCATGATAATTAATAAAAAACCCATGATTTTACACGTACTTGAAGCATTAAACAATCAAATCGATGAAGCTATTTTAGTTTTAAATAATAGTGAAAGAATAGCTAAATATAAAAAAATTATTCATGAAAATTATTTTAGTCAAGATTTAAACAATGTGTTTAGCTATGACTTAATTTTTCTTGAAGATGAAATAAAGGACCAAGGTCCATTATCTGGAATAATGACAGGGCTTGAAAATATTTCTTCAAATTATGCACTTATTCTTCCATGTGATTCTCCTTTTGTTAATGATAATTTTATTAGTTTCATGTTTGATTCTTTAGATACTAGATTAGCTATTGATACTAATAATAATTCCTCAAAAAATAGTCATTTAGATGATTTAAATTTTATTGATGCTTTCGTTCCATATCATTATAAAAATAAAGAATCTAATGATTTTTTTAGTTTTAAACATAAAAATTATAATTATTCTCATGATAATCATGATGAAAATGTTAATAATAATTATAATAATTTTTTTAATAATAATTATTTTTTAAATAATGAAAATGAAAGATTAAAAAATTTTTTATTGAAAAATTCAGAACCTCTTCATTCTATTTATCGGAAAAATAATTCAAAAAAAATAAGAAAACTTTTGAATTCAAATGTCCATGATGTTAAATCTCTTTTACAATCTATAAATAGCTATTTTCTTTTAATGAATAGTGATAATACCTTTAAAAATATAAATACAAAAGAAGATTTTTGAGTTTTATATTATTCATTTAATTTTTTCATTAATAATTCATAAAGTAGATTTTTGAGTTTTATATTATTCATTTAATTTTTTCATTAATAATTCATAAAGTAAATTTTATTCATAAAGTAGATTTTTGAGTTTTATATTAATCATTTAACTTTTTCATAATAACTAATTATATCTTAATTTTTTATTTAGAATATTATAAATACTAGATGATATTAAATAATTAATAAGAAAAGTTAAGATTATAATATTTAACTAAGGAAATTTTAATTATTATTCTTTCTTTTTCCATTATCAGATAAGTTTTGCTTTATACGTCTATTTAAAGAAAGTATAGCTACTTATATTTAAATTATATTAAATAGCTTAAGATTTCAAAACATCAATAGCTAAAGCTAGTATCAATAATGATTAAAGGATATTTTTAAGATTCAATAAAATACATAAGACTGACTTATCATTTATATAATGTCTTTTCCTGCTTTAAATTAATCTTTATCCATATTTATCTCTCTAATTAGTATTTATAATCTGTAGGAGAATGAAAAAGTGAAACCTCCATGTGAAATTGTAATTTGGTATATTATTCCAGGTATTCGTTCGGTATTATCAAAAGAGCTCTTTAAACTAAATATGAAACAAAAAGATATTTCTGAATTATTAGATATCACACAACCTGCTGTTTCCCAATATTTAAGTGATAAAAGAGGCAATGAGATAGAATTTAATGAAGATATCTTTAAAATGGTTCGTGAATTTGCTATTGGATTAAAAACAGGAGAAATTTCAAAATTAGACATGATTCCAAAAATGTGTCAAATATGTAAGAAGATTAAATCTGAAGATATACTGTGCACGTTACATAAGGAAAAAGGAAGTGCTCCTGAAGAGTGTATGGTTTGCTTAAAAAATGATAATTCAGAGGTATGTGTTATAAATTAAATATTTTTGAATAGAATTGATTTAAATATTCGATGATGCAACCTTTTTTAAAGTTTTAACCCCATTAATCTTATTTTTTTTTATTTTTAATTTATCCTATTATACTTGTTTTTCTAAATATGTAAGAATAAAAGATTAATAAAGGATAATCTAAAGACTTTAGAAAATCCCAAAAAATTATCTAAAATTAAATATAAAAATAATTTCTATGAGTTAAATCCGTTAATTTTTACAGTGCCTTTTTTTCTAAGATTTTTCATTAATAATGGAAATTTGCATTTTTTTTTAAATTTTTTCCTTTTTTAAGAAGTTCTTCTGTCATTGTATTATATATTTTAATTTTTTTTAAATTGAAAAAACTTTATTAATCAAAAAAAACAATAGTAATTATACTTGTAATTGGTCAATTTTACAATTAGCTAATAATGATAACTGTATACATTAGCTTATATTAACAATCTTGATTTTTTGGAGATTTATAATGAAAATCGAAAAAGATGCAGAAAAAATTCTTAAAGAATTTTCAAAAACATTGGAGAATATTCCTGATCTTGAAGAAACACATTACTCTATAGGTAATGTAAATTCTACTCGTGAAGATGTAGCTACAAAACAAAATCCCGATAAAATAATGAAAAATTCAAAAACTGATAAAGAAGGAAATTTAATTGTTAAAAAGGCAGAATGGATAAATTAAGAATAAAAATAATTTTTGATTGTTGTTGTTTTTTGTTCAACGAATTTTGATTGTTTTGTTTTTAATTTAAAGATAAATGATTTTTGAATTTTAACAATATTATTTCATTGAATTTGTATTTAGCTATTTCATAATAATAATAAATTATTTCATAATAATAAATAATTATGCTAAAATAAATTATACTAAATAATTTAATAAATAATTATAATATTATTATATTAATAATAATTATAATTTTTAATAATCTTAACAATGATATTGGTCTTACAGGAGGGATAACATGAGAATGAATTTAGTTCTTGAACTTTTAGATATTCCAGGACAACTTGTTTCAGTACTTGAACCTATTAGTGGATTAGGTACAAATTTAGTAACAGTTATTCATCAAAGGGATCTTAAAAATGAGAAAGGAATGATTCCTGTTCAATTAACTTTAGAAGGTAAACAAAAATATCTTAACCTTGTTATTGAAAAATTAAATGAAATGGGAATAACTATATTAAAAATAGATGGTGTTGTTAGGAAGGAAAGGTTAAGCACGATTTTAATAGGGCATGTTATTGATACTGATATTAGAGATACAATGGATAAAATTAATGAATTAAAAGGAGCTTCTGTTGTTGATTTTGAAGTTAAATTAGCTGGAGAGTCAGAATCATCTGCATTGATTGTTATCGAAGCCGATTTCGGTAAAAAATCTACAGTATTTGATACAATTCAAGAAATAGCTAATAAAAAAGATCTTTTAGTTGTTAATGAAGTTTAAACTAATTTAAAAATTTCTTTTAGTTGTTAATGAAGTTTAATCCAGATTAAAGGTTTCTTTTAGTTAATGAAGTTTGAACTAATTTAAAAAGATTTTTTTTACACTTGTTAATGAAGTTTAAATCATTTTTTTAAAAAAAGTTTAATCAAAAATTTTATTATTATTAATCATTATTAAATGGGATAGATAATATGACAGAATTTAAAATCTGTTTAATTGGTTTTGGTGCAGTAGGACAAGGAGTAGCTAAAGCCATAAACATGAAAAAACAGAGTATTCAAGAAAAATATGGGAAAGAATTAAAGATAGTAGCTGTTTCTGATTCATCAAGTTCAGCTATTTCTGATAATGGATTAGATGAAGAACTACTTCTTAAAACAAAATCTGACTTTGGTAAATTAAATAAATATCCTGAGTATGGATTGGACAATAGTGGAGAGGATGTTTTAGATTCTGTTGATTATGATTGTTTAATAGAAGTTACTCCAACAAATATTGAAAATGGAGAACCTGCAAAATCATTAGCTTTAAAAGCTTTTAAATCTAAAAAAGATGTTGTCACATCTAATAAAGGTCATTTAGCTTTATTTTATAAGGAATTGATTGAGGAAGCTAATTTGAATAATGTTCAATTTAAATTTGAAGCATCTGTTGGTGGAGCTATGCCTATTATCAATTTTGCAGATGAAACTTTACCAAGCTCAAACATCAAATCTATTATTGGAATTTTAAATGGAACTACAAATTATATACTATCAAGAATGACTTCAGAGGGTTCTACATATTTAAATACATTGGAAGAATCTCAACAATTAGGAATAGCTGAAACCGATCCAACTCAAGATGTTGAAGGGATTGATGCAGCTTGCAAGACTGTTATCTTAGCTAATTCTGTTTTAAATATTGATGCAACATATAAAGATGTTGAAGTTGTTGGAATTTCAAAAATTACCTCAGAAGCTATTGATTTAGCTAAAAAAGAAGGCTATTTAATCAAATTAATAGCTGAAGTATCTCCAAATTCTCTTAGAGTTTCTCCAAGACTTGTTAGAAAAAATAGTCCTTATGCTGTTGAAGGAACTTTAAACATGGCTACCCTTAAAACTGATTTAGCTGATGAAGTTACTGTAGTTGGAAAAGGTGCTGGATCATTAGAAACTGCCTCTGCAATTCTTACAGATCTTATAAACATTATAAAAACAAAATAGCTAATGTTTTATTACTTATTTTTTTTGAAATTTTCTAAATAGCTATTATTGTTATTTTTTCTTTTTTTTGAAAAATTAAAATTAATTATTAAGTAGAAAAAGCATTTTTATAAATAGCTATTATTTAATTTTTTTTAACTTGATAAAATCGTGTAATAATAATATTTAATTTAATAAAGTTATATTTATAAATATTTATTTTTAAAT
>WRMT01000175.1 GCA_009777005.1 Methanobrevibacter sp.
ATTTTAATTATATTTAGTTTAATTATTTTTTATTAAATTTAATTTTAATGGTTTTTTATTTAATTTTAATTATATTTAGTTAAGTTTTTTTTATTTACTATTTTTTATTTATTAATTTTCAAATGCTCTTTCTTAACTTTTATTAGTTTTAAAAATAATATAATAATTCAATGAGGAACAATTATGATTAGCTATTCTCAATTTAAAGATGTAGTTATAAATGAACTTCAAAGAGATATTCATTCAAATAAGGATCAGAATATAGCGATATCATCAGAAAAAGACCAATCTTTATTTTTAGTTGCTGGACCTGGATCTGGTAAAACAACTGTTATGGTTTTAAAAATATTAAAATTTATTTTTGTAGATGATATTCCTCCAAGAAGTATAATAGCTACAACTTTTACAAAAAAGGCAGCCAAAGAACTACATTCTAGAATATTAGATTGGGGAGACAAAATAAAAAACTACTTTTTAAATAGTGAAAATAATTTTTCTATTGATTATAGTAAAAAAAATAAGATTTATAGGATTGATTTTAATCAATTAACTACAGGAACCATAGACAGCATCGCAGAAGAATTATTACGTGTTTACAGAGACCCTGGAACAAATTTACCCGTGGTTATAGAAGATTTTGTTGCAAATTCAGCTATGACTAATGCAGCTTTATTTAAAAATAATAGATTTTCTAATGAAGGTTTGCAAAAATATCTTGGAGAAATAACTGGTGTAAAAGAAGTTAAAAACCCTTCAAGAATGAGTGATATCCTTATTGATATAAAAAATAGAATTTATTATGATCAAGTAGATGTTAATGAATTAATATCTAATGAAAAATCAGAAGGAGCTAAAGAGTCTTATAATGCTATATTTGACTATATAGATGAGTTAAAAAATAGAAATATTATTGATTTTCCAATGCTCGAGTCAATGTTTTTTGAAAGCTTAGATCTTGGAAAATTAGATGAATTTTTAGATGAAATACAAATAATTCTTGTTGATGAATATCAGGATACAAATTTACTTCAAGAAAAGATTTATTTTGGATTAGCTAAGGCAGCTATTGCTAATGGAGGAAGTATAACTGTTGTAGGAGACGATGATCAATCGTTATATAGATTTAGAGGTGCTACTGTAGATTTATTTACTAATTTTCCTAAAAGAGCCGAAAAAAATCTTAATATTAAAATAAAAGAAGTTAATCTTTCAGATAATTATCGTTCATCTGAAAGTATAATAAATTTATGTAATCATTTTGTTGAAATCGATGATGATTATCAAGATGCTAGAGTAAATGAAAAACCACCAATAAAAGCATCAAGAAATGAAATAAAAAATATCCCTATTATTGGAATGTTTAGACAAAATCAGGAAATCTTAGCTAAAGACTTAGCTATACTAATTAAGAAACTTAGCTCAGGTAGTGAAGTTAAATTAAAAGTAAAAAAGATTTTAAATAAAAATAAAGAATTTTATAATATACATGATTCAAAAAACACTCCCTTAAAAAATAAAATCATTAATAATAAAGAAAATATTAAATATAATAAAAATATTAATAATGTTGATGATGTTAATATTAATAAAAATTTAAATTGTAATGAGGATATTAATAATGTTGATGATGTTAATAATAAATCCCCTGTTAATACTACTATTAATACTAATTACACCAATACAAATCATTCAAAATATATTTCCTTAAAGCTTGATGAAGAAAATGGTTCTCTTGCGGATATAGCTATTTTAACATATTCTCCAAAAGAGCTAAGTTATGGAAATCAGCTATTTCCTCATTATTTAAGAAAAAATTTAAAAAACTTTAAACCTCCTATTGAAGTTTTTAATCCTCGTGGACAGGATTTACAAACATTAACTCCAGTAGCTATTTTTTGTGGTTTGATGTTAGAATGCATTGATCCTGATGGAAATTATGAAAAAAATATTAAAAAAATTCCAAAATTAGCTTCTAGAAATATGAAAAATTGGAGAAGAATAGCTAATGATTTTATTAATTCATTTCCAGAACCAAATTATCCATTGTCTTTAAAAGATTTTGTAAATGCTTGGAAACTTAGAATACCAGTAGGTCATGATAAATGGTCAGAAAATACTAGCTTAATTGAGCTTGCTTATAAGTTAATAACTTGGATTAAAGTTCTTCAAGATGATGTTGAAGGTTTAGTTTACCTTGAAGCTATTACTAAAACAATAAAACAAACAGGTTTTTTCAATGAATTTTCAGGTCAAATATTTTTTGATTCTAATATAAGAGAAAAAAAATCTGTTGAAGAAGCTATATGGAATATTTTTATTCCAATAGCTACTGGTGGAGTTTCAATTGATGAACGTTTATTAGAAACATTACCTAATAATAGAATAAATATAATGTCTATTCATCAGTCAAAAGGATTAGAATTTCCATTAGTAATAGTGGATGTTGGTTCAAGATTTAAAAAAAATAGAGTGAAAACTTCTTTTTTAAGATTTCCAAAGGATGGTGGAAAATCTTCAAATTTAGAAGATAAAATTAGGAAATTTAGTTCAATCGGAAAAGGTGAAAGATCTGGAAAGGACAGGGCTTTTGATGATTTAACAAGATTATATTTTGTAGCTTTTTCAAGAGCCCAAGATGCATTATTACTTGTTGGGTTAAACTCTGCAATTGATGGTTATATGGTTGATGATGAGCTAAAAAAAATTCCAAATATTGCCCTTGGATGGAAACGAGATAAAAATTTCATAGGCTTTGAAGAAATATTATTAGTATAATTTTTGAAGAGATTATTATTAGTATAGGCTTTGAAGAAATATTATTAGTATAATTTTTGAAGAGATTATTATAGTATAAATTTATAAGAATTTTTTGGATTTAATATGGATTAAGGGTGTTTAAATGAGATTGTCTTCAAAATCAAAGGAGTATATAATTCCAGAATACAGTTTAACTGGGGATCTTTTATCATTTTTAACATGTAATCTTCAGTATAGGTATCAAAATAAGGGAACATTACCTCCTTCAATGCCAAAACAATTATGGTTTGGTGAGTTTATTCATGGAGTTATGGAGGAAGCTTATCTTAAATGGAAGAATGAAAACATCTCATTTGATTGGAGTTGGATAAAGCATATAAGACCAATTGAAAAAATGATAGATTTACGTTTAAGAGCTCGTGGTTTATATCCTCCATTAGATTACTTTTGTCCATATAGTATTAATGAAGAAAAATTAAAATATGATGATTCAAACCATCCTCATAAATTACTTGCCAGTGCAAGGGCTGAAAGTGCTATCAATACATGGGGACCTTATTTATTTCCTTTAATTAGCTCAGCTGAAGTATTATTAAAAGGTATTCGTAACATGCCCAATTATAATATCGAAATTAGTAGATCAAATTATTATGGGATTAATGGTGTTATTGATGTTTTAAGTTCTCTAAAAATAGATAAAAATTTGAAGGATTCTAATAATTCTATTTTAAAGTATTTAAGTTTGAATGATAATTTTTATAAAAGAGTAAAAACTATTAAATCAGATGAATATGAAATAATAATTGATTATAAAGGGATGAAAAGACCTACTTTTGAATCAGCTACTTGGAATCATCATTCTTGGCAGATTTTAACTTATGCTTGGCTTAGATCAATGCAAGAAGAGTCTAAACCAATAGCTGCTGGCATTATTTTTTACTTAAATGAGCTTGTTCCATCTATTGAGGATATTATTAGTATACAAAAAGATGTCTTAAATAATGGTAGTGATCTTGAAGTTGAAAAAAATGATTATGATAAAATTGAAAACTGGAATCCTTATGAAGAAGATTTTCTTTTTTTATCCGATAAGTTTAAAATGGATAGATCCATAAGAATTGTAAATATAGAGAATAATTCTATATCTCATGCATTAACTGAATTTGATGATGTGGTTTCAATTATCGAAGATTCAGTTATTAAAGAAGCAAATGGATTTTCTATTAAAAAAGCTTGGAAAGCTGATGCTGATAAGCGAACATGTGATGCCTGTGATTTTAAAAGCTTTTGCAATAATAAAAAATTAGATTTTAATGATATGAAAGTTCCTTAATCTTTTCAAAGAGCGATTCTTGAAATCATTAAAATTCCCACTAAAATGTTGACAATAAAAATAAATAATTTTATAATGTTATTATAAGAAATATATTCTAACATTTTAAAAGAATGTTATTATAAGAAATATATTCTAACATTTTAAAAGAATGTTATTATAAGAAATATATTTAACATTTTAAAGTAAAGTTATTATAAGAGATATAATAGTAAAATTTTAAATAATTTTTTAAAGTAATTATAAATAGATAATATCCAAAAACTATTTTTTAGAATTTTTAATAAATACCTATTACAAAAATTATTTGGAAAAATATAAATTTTATTAAAATAATTGATAAAAATGTAATATTCAATTTAAGTTTTTGAAAATTCTCAATAGAATTATTAATAATAAAGAATAAAATAAATATTAATGTAACTAATTTCATTAAAAATTTTTATCATTTAAATGGAAGGAAAAATATGACTAAATTAAGAATTGTATCATGGAATATCAATGGATTAAGAACTAGATTCAAAAATAATGAACTAAACCCAATATTTGATGAAAATCATGATATAATATTATTTCAAGAAGTTAAAGCTAAATATGATCAATTAGATTTAAAATTAAAAGAAATACCTGATTATAATTTTTATATTTCACCAGGTGAAAATACTAGATTTGGTGGAATAGCCACTTTCTCAAAAATAAAACCAAATTTGGTTAAAAAATTTTTTAAAAATCCTGATTCTAAATTTAAAGGAAGAATTTTAAATTTTGCTTTCGATGATTTTAATTTAGTTCATGTTTATGCACCTGCTGGAACTGGAGTGAAAATCAATCTTGAATCAAAGTTAAGTTTTTTTGAAGACTTAATAGCTTATTCAAAGGAAATAGCTAATGATAATGTTATTATAGCTGGTGATTTTAACATTGCACATAATGAGAAAGATGTAAGTGATCCAGAATCTGCAGCTAAATCTCCTAGTTTTTTAGAAAATGAAAGAAAATTCTTAGATGAACTTGAAAATTTAGGTTTCAAAGATGCTTATAGATTATTAAATCAAGATAATGAAGAATATTCTGCTTGGAAATCAGCAAAAGCAAGAAAATCTAATCAAGGTTCTAGATTAGATTATTTCTTTGTTTCTAATTCACTGAAAGATTCTATTAGTGAATCAAAAATATTATCACAAATTGAAGGATCAAAACATGCTCCTATTGAGATGATAATTGATATTTAATCTTTTTTATAATTTTATTTTATTTTTTTCTTTTTTAAATTTACTTTTTTATTAATTAAAAAAGAAGCATGTTAATTATTTCTAATTTTGTGATACTGTAATAAATGAAAATCGATACAATTTATTTAAATATAATAAAATTGAATGATTATTCTATAAGGATAAGGTAATTATAAGAAAAAACTTAAACTTTAAATATATTATCTATTAGAAAATGATGTTTTTCATTAACATTAATGAACTTAATAAAAGTATTTTTGGCTAAATTGTAGTTATTTTCCAAATTTAAGTATGCAAAAAGTGAACAAACAGGTTTATATAAATATTAATAATATTAATTTAAACATTTTACAGCTAAAATTAATATGATCTTATTTTTATTATGTTCAGCAAAAATTCAATTATAAAAAGTAGTTTATATAAAATTTTTTTTTAAATTATTAATACTAATAAAGTTTTTAAAACAATAAAAAGATTAAACAATAGCTAATCTTCCTGCAGATGTAATTTCTAATGTATCTTTATCAATAAGTCCCATATCTCTTAATTCACGGATATGATTGTACGTCATTCCTCTACTGATGCCAATTGCCGTAGATAAGTCTTTAACAGTATTATGTCCTTCTATAAGGCAATTTAAAATTTCTTTTTTAGTGTTAGATATGCCATATCTAAGAATTGGCAAATCAACAACATCTTTTTTATGATTATCTACAAAAACAATTCTATCGACAAATTGATGCTTAGTATAAGCTCCGAATAAAGTTCCCAAAGCTTGTGGTCTTTCACCACCACTAATGTTCACAACAATCCTATTTCCAGATTTTTTTTCATTATCGATTGCAGCAGAAACAGAAGCAGCGATTTCAACAGCATCACTAGCGTCGGTTTCTTTAGATTCAATATCAATAAATCTTCCAAAAGCATTAGCTAATGTTTCTTCGCTTTCCTTCATAACATCTGAAGCATCATCCTCAGTTAAAAGTATAACCTTTTTTGGTGAGAATTTTGTAATGCATATCATTACAGGTTCAACATCATAAATTGTAGATATAAGTGTAGTTTCCATTAAATCACCTTTAATTGTTAATTATATGTTTGCAAAATATTTAAAACTCTAACTTATTACTATAGAGTTTATAAAAAATTATTTATTTTATCCTAATTAATGCATGAAAATACTCATTAATCATTGTATTGTATATTTTTTCTTTATTCTATATAAATATAACTAATAATAAATTTTAATTAAAAATAAAAAATCAATCATATATACAAAATATCAACTCAAAATAATAATTCAATGAGATAATATATACTTTATTTTATAATCCTATAAATCAATATACAATAAAATATTTATTAT
>WRMT01000176.1 GCA_009777005.1 Methanobrevibacter sp.
TAAAAAAACTAAAAACAATTAATAAACACAAAAACCCTTATATTCTTAATAAAAACCAATATAAACAATAATAAAAAAATCAAAAACAATTAATAAACACAAAAACCCTTATATTCTTAATAAAAACCAATATAAACAATAATAAAAAAATCAAAAACAATTAATAAACACAAAAACCCTTATATTCTTAATAAAAATTAATAATAATAATAATAATAATAATAATATTTAAAATAATATTTATTAAAATCATAAATAAGAATTATAATAATAGATGTCGATCTATATCGAAATAAAAAGTTAAATTAAGTAAAAACAAGCATGATACCTATTCAATCAGTAGCTAAACTTAATTTTTCTATGGAATTTACAGCATATAAATAGTTATTTTTTAGCTATTGTGAATCCATTGCCAATCATTATTGCAATAGGTTTGTTTAAATCATCTGTAATATCGACTTGATAAACAGACATATTTTTACCTTTGTTTAAGCATTTTGACTTTGCAATGAGGTAATTTCCTCTTGTGCTTTTTAAATAGGATATCTTACATGATTGACCAACAGTATTACCTACATCACATCCACATAAATTATCTAAATTAGAATGTATAGCAAATGTAAAATCAGCAAGAGTGAAAATAGCTCCTCCATGAACTCCACCTACTGAATTTCTGTGAATATCCTTAATCTCCATATTACATTGGATAGAATCTTCAGTTATTGATTCTATGATAATTCCTGCACTTTTTGCATAATTATCCTTGGAAAAGAATTTTTTTACATTATCTGAATCTATTTTCATTTTTCAAACCTCTTGATTATTATTTAAAATAACTAAATAGCTTTTTTATAATTTTTATAATTTAAATATTTGTTTAAAAAATAAAAAAATGAACAATTATCATGAAAATTCTTTCAAGATGTTCATAGCTACTTTATCTTCAGTCCATGCTTTGAAAGCTAAATCAACATAAATAGCAGCTTCATTCTCATCGCCCATAGAATAATATCCAGGAAATTGGCTAGGAAATTTCTTTTCGCCAGTTAATAAAGGAACAACATGTTTATTCGCTCCAATAGCTCCTTTATATAACTCCTCTATGAGTTTTTTATCTTTTTTATTTTTTATACCAAGTAATAATTCTGAAAATACCCATGTAGTGCTATATTCTTCATCGTAAAAATTCAGTAAATCTTCAACTTCATTTAATCTATTTAATTCAAGTAATTGGCTGATTAAAATGTATCTAATCCCTTGATTATCACCAGGATTTAATTCTAAGATATATTTTAATTGATTAACTCCATTTTCCTTTTGACCATCCTTCAATAGTAACATAGCTTGTTCCAGTAAATATGTCATAAATGGACGAGTTTCATGTATTAGCCAAAAGTGACCTTTATTTTCTTCAAAATATTCCTCGCCTTTAACTGTGCGAAAGAGTTCAATAGCTCTTTGATAATCTTCAATTGTTTCTAAAGGATTATTTTCATCAAATAATTCATCATCAGTATCAAATTGAGAAGAACTTCCACTGCTTAAATTATCCCCATCATTTAGCATAGTTTCTATAAATTCATCTTCCATACCTTTAGGAATAGGTCGGGAAAGCAATTCTAATAAAGGTTCTAATTCGTTTTCATTAAAATCTTCACCTCTTCCTTCTATAAAATCTTTTATCATGATTTCTTTCAAAACTTCTTCATTTTGCCCTGATTTTTCAGCAAGTATTTTTACAATATTTGTATACTCTTCTTCTTCATCATCTTCATATAACATAGATTTAGGAACAATGAAACCATCTTCAGTAAAAACCATGTCTTTCATAGGATTACTATCTTTCATATCTTCAGTAGAAAATTCTTCGTCATAATATCCCATATTAAACATATCTCTGATTTTCCTTGCTTTATCCGAAACTGTTGATTTTTTAGTTTTAAAATAGTCACATATTTCATCAGGACTTACATGTGGCTCAAATGACTTATCAAAGAGAAAATTTATTTGACCAACAGCATATATTACAGCACTAGCCCAAATTTCAATTTTTCCTCTTTTAAAAGGAACATCATGTTTCCTTCCCATTTTTTTCACTAAACTACCACAAAGTTCTCTGTATTCTTCATTGATGTGTTCTTCAGAAAAAGATCCTACCATATCCAATAGCTGCTTTTCTTTGGCTTTAATTTCTTCTTTTTTAGACATTTTTATCTCCCATTATAGGAATAGCTTATTATTATTCTTATTTTTATTATTATATTATTATTCTTATTATTATAATTATAATTAATAATTCACATTTAAAAAATGTTTATAAAATTAATTTTTATATAAAGTCTTTAAATATCTTTTTATGATTTATCCTCTTTTCAAAAAAATTTTATTAATTTATTAGATTTTTGAAGAAAAAGACAAGAAAAATTAATTTTATTCTTATAACCTTTTATTAATCCCTTAGATTCCCAATAAAAAGATAAAAAAAATTTATTTTATTCTTATAACATTTTATTAATCCATCATATTCACAATAAAAAAAGACAAGAAAAATTTATTTTATTCTTACAACATTTTATTAATCCATCATATTCACAATAAAAAAAGACAATAAAAATTAATTTTAAATCATTTAATAAAAATTTGAATTAAATTATTTATAAAAAATTAATTAATTTCCTAAAAATCAATTTTATTAATATTAATTTTTAAAATAAAGGATTAATAAATATTTTAATTAAAAAATATAAATTGTTATAATTTAGATTAATTAACAAATGATAATTAAAAAGTTTAAAAAAAATCATTAATTAAAAACTTTATTTCCAATACTATATATTTATGAACTTTTATTAATTCATTAGATTACTAATGAAAAAGATAAGAAAAATTTATTTTATTTTTATAAACTTTTATTAATTTATTAGATTTTTGAAGAATTAAATAGAAAACTTTATTTTATAATATAATAAACTTTTAAATTGGTGAAAAATATGCAATTAAATGGTGTAGATATTAAAGATACTTATGCTGAAGCTTTTGGAATTAAAGTTTCAAGGTTACTTGTAACAGCAGCTACTAAAAAATTAGCTAAGGTAGCAGCTACTGAAGCTACTGGTTATGCTACTTCTGTAATTGGTTGTCCTGCTGAAGCTGGAATCGATGGTTATGTTTCTCCACTTGAAACTCCCGATGGAAGACCTGGTTTTACAATGATGATTTGTAACTCCAGTAAAAAGCAATTAGATCATGAACTCTTAGAGAGAATTGGAATGGGAATATTAACTGCTCCTACTACTGCAGTATTCAATGCATTGGAAGATACTGAAGAAGTATTAAAAGCAGGATTTAAATTAAAATTCTTCGGTGATGGATACGAGAAAGAAGTAGAAGTAGGTGGAAGAACTGTACAATCTATTCCTATTATGTCTGGAGACTTTTTAGTTGAAGCTGAATTTGGAATGAAAGATGGAGTAGCGGGAGGAAACTTTTTTATCCTTGCAGACAGCCAAATGAACGCTCTTGTAGCTGCTGAAGTAGCTGTTGATGCAATTCATGAAGTTTCTGGAACAATAACTCCTTTCCCTGGTGGAGTTGTAGCTTCTGGTTCTAAAGTAGGATGTAATGAATACGCATTCTTAAATGCTTCTACAAATGAGAAAATGTGTGTATCACTTAAAGATGAAGTTGTAGAAAGCGAAATTAGAGAAGATGTAAACGGTATCTACGAAATAGTTATTGATGGTGTTGATGAAGAATCTGTAAGGGAAGCTATGAAACAAGGTATCAAAGCAGCTTGTACAATTCCAGGTGTTAAAGAAATCAGTGCAGGTAACTATGGTGGAAACTTAGGAGCTTACAAAATAAACTTAAGAGATTTATTTTAAAAAATCAAAGATTTTTTTAACATTGTAAAATCAAAGATTTTTACAAAGTTTAAAAATAGCTACAGATTAAACAAAATTCCTTATAACTAATCAACTAAAAATTTTTTATAAATTAGAAATCTTTGTTTATTAATAAAATTTCTTTTATTTTTTTTTTTATTATTTTATTTATTTTATTAATTATTATTCTATTAATAATTTGGATTTCTTTAATTTCTCTTTTTAAATACTATTATATGAATTAATAAAATAAATAATTTGTATTTTTATCCTTGGCAGTGCCAATTTTCACTGGTTCCATGTATTATGTTTTTGCGAAAAAACATCCAATTTAATTCTAGCTAAGACACATATGAATTTTGAAAGGTTTCAACCAGTTGATTTTGGGCAGTACCAATATTTTAATAGATATATAATACCTTTTTTTAATCCTTAAATATAGAGATTTTTACATTTATTTTTAATAATATCTTATTTTAGTTTTTAATTAAATTAATTTATCAATATAATGATTTACTTTTAATTTTCTTTTAAAAATAAATAAATATATAGATATTACTTTTTTATTTGATTTAACTTATAAAAATTAAATTTTTATAATATTAATTGAGATAATCAATAGCTATCACTAGTTTATATTATAAATCTTCGATAAAAAAAATATTAATATGTTTAAACAAGATTTAAAAGATTTTATATATTTTTTTAATCAATAGTTAAATGGTGATTTTATTTTACTTGATGAAGTATTAGAATCTAATAAAAAATTTGTAGAAAAATTTAATGAAGTTAATTTATCAAATATACCCAGAAAAAAATTAGCTATTGTTACTTGCATGGATGCAAGGTTAACAGGTGGATTTTTAGAACAAGCTATGGGAATTGAAAGGGGAGATGCAAAAATAATAAAAAATGCAGGGAATAATGTTTTAAATCGTGATGTTATAAGATCTGTTGCAGCAGCTATATTTTCTCTTGGGGCAGAGGAAGTCATGTTAGTTGGTCACTTAGATTGTGGAATGGCAAATACAGATACAAAAAAATTAAAAAATGCAATGGAAGAGCGAGGAATAGCTACTGAAGAAATCGCTAAACTAAACTTAAAAGAATGGATTGGAGCTATTGATAGTGAAGAGTCTAATGTTGTTGAAGGAGTTAAAAAGCTAAAAAACTCCCCATATATTCCTGATGATGTTCCTATTCATGGATTAATCATTAATCCTATTACTGGTTCAATTGATGTTTTGCTTAATGGTTACAAATGAATGTTAATAAATATAATGTTCAATAATAGGATGTCATCATATATGAATAAAAAGTACACTTGCTATTGTGGTCTTTACTGTGAAAATTGTGCAGTTAAGGTAAAAATTGAACCTGCATCAAAAATTTTGTATGAAGAAATGAAAAAGGCAGGATTTGAAGAAATAGTACACATGATTCCTGATGGTGACAGTTTTTGGTCTTTTTTAAAAGCCATGGCTATTGATGGTGTGTGTATTTCATGTAGAGAAGGAAGTGGAAATCCTGAATGTGCTGTTAGAATATGTGCAAAAGAAAAAAATGTAGAAATGTGTGCATTATGCGAGAGTTACCCTTGCGAACTTTTTACAAGTTTTTTTGAAAGATACCCAATACTTAAACATGATAATTCTGTTCTCCGAGAGAAAGGTATGGATGAGTGGTCAAAACTTCAAGATGAACGTCGAAAACGAGGGTTTACATATACCGGAACTGGCAATGAATAATCCTAAACCAAACATGTGAAAAATTCAGTGTATAAAATTAGTGGTTTAGTGCAAAAGTGGAGTTACTCCGAGAAAATTTACAGTGTCAGTGTAATTGAATGTATATGCATCATGACATCTTGCGTAAATTGCTATTGTGAAGCCCCGAGGTGTTATGTGCTTTTAACCTGAAATTTTGCAAATAATCGTGCATATAGAAGTTTTTAGCAATAATGATAAAATATAATTAGATATAAACTTTCTGAGGAGAAATGTGATAAGAAAAGTTAATCAAAACTTTAAACAGCAAAATGTTTATGTTATACTGCATAATCTGCGACTCACATCCTCATTGTCTAAGTCGTGCGACATTTGCTTCGTTGGCAAACCTACTTCGCCACATGTTTACATCCATTATTTTATTTTATAAGCTTTTATTCTATCTAAAACCATTGAAAAGCTAAAAATTAGGCAAAACCTCAGTAAAGTATTATTTTACCACGCCAATAATAATTTTTCATGGAAATGTGAACAATAGGGGGAATATATGAAAGAAAATTTCAAAGAAAAAAGTTTTTACATTTATAAACTTTTAAATGAGTGTTTACCTATATATTCACTATTTTTAATCCTTTTTATAGAAAAAGGGTTATCAGTAGTTGAAATTTCCCTGTTACTATCTTTTTGGAGTCTCGTTGCACTATTATCCGAAGTTCCCTCTGGTATTATTGCTGATAGATGGAATAGAAAATATATGCTTTTTATTGCAACCGTTTTAAAAGCAATATGTTTTGCAATTTGGTTTATTTCAAATTCATTTTCAATGTTTGCATTAGGATTTTTATTTGGGGGAATATCAGTTTCTTTTACATCAGGAACAGAAGAAGGATTAATTTATGATAATCTAAAAAGTGAAAAAAGAGAAAATGATTTTAGCAAAATTTATGGAAAAGGAAGGTTTTATTCAAGTATAGGAATTATAATCGGAGTTATCTCTGGAGGAGTACTTGCGAATTTTATAAGTATAAGTACAATATTCCTTATGTCCGTAGCTATACTGACTATTAATCTA
>WRMT01000177.1 GCA_009777005.1 Methanobrevibacter sp.
AATGGAAATAATCCAACAACTAGAAAATAATGATGATGAAGGACTAAAAGAAAATATCAACTTTTTATTATGAAATATTCCCTATAAAATTCATGGAAAAGATGAACGATATTATCACAGTGTTTTTTTAGTATGGCTACAAACAATGGGATTTCCAATAGAAGCAATTCACATAACAAACAAGGGAGAAATAGATTCAGTCATAAAACTCTCAGAAAAAACAATTGTCATAGAAATAAAATACTCTAAAACAGAAAAGGAAGAAGATCTAAAAAAAGCTATCGAAAAAGCATTCACACAAATCCATAATAGAAAATACTTTGAAAAATATCTAAAAAGAAAAAACCTTAATCTTTTAGCTATAGCTTTCAACAGAAAAGATGTTTTATGCGAATTTAAAGAAGTATAATTAATATAATGCTTAATCATATTTTTTTAAAATATGTCAAACATTACACAAAAAAAATATAAATAATTAACTTCGTTATAGTAACCTATAACGAAGTTAAAAAAAAGATGCCTTAACAACTTCACTTACCAAATAGCTAAAATGAAAGTGTCCTGCAATTCAAAATTAAAATTTTTATATTTTTTAAAATAAATTATAAAAATTTAAATAAATTACAACTTATATTTTAACATTAATAATAATAATTAAAAAAAAAAAAAAAGTTTAATTAAATCTTTGTTTTTAATTTGAGTAAATAATAAGTTGTTAAATCAAAATATATTTCACTGGATTTTTGAAAAAAGTAATTATGAGATGTCATAAAATAAAATTTTTTAAAAAAAAATAATGTCAAAATAAGTAGGATGTTCTATTTAAAAATTCATACAATATTAATTTAGATGAAGTTACATTAAATGATTTTTCAACAAAAGCCCAATATTGAAATCAGTGTAATTTGGCAGTCATATCTATATAGCTAACTTTTACCTGTTCATTGAAAAATTCGATTAATCCCTTCTTTTCCATCAAAATGTTGATCGAAAGAAGCTATTCTATTTATATTTAATCTTTTCATTGTTTCAATTATGATGCAATCTGCAAATCCTAATTCTCCATGATATTTTAATTGAATATTGAGTGCATCATCATAAAGATTAATAGATTCTTCATAAATTTTAAAATTATCTTTAATTATTCTATAAACTTCTTGATTAAGTTTTCCTTTTTTAAATTTTCGAAGTGAATTGAGTACTTCAATAATGATTACATGAGATATAACTTTTTCTTCATTTTCTATTATTTTAGCTAATTCTGTAGCTTCATAATGCCTACCATCACTATTATTAACTAATGCAATAATAAAAGAAGTATCAAGAAATATCAATTTCTTCACCACTTCTAATTTTTCGCTGGAGTTTTACAGAATCTTTATGATTTTTAGACGAAATTAAACCATTTAAATCCATGAAATTAGTTTTTTTTCGAAATTCAACTTCAACCTTACCTTTTTCATTAATATTCCATTCTAAAATATGATTTAAGTCCAAATTAAGTTCTTTCCTAATTTTAGAAGGAACAACAGTTTGAAATCCTTTATAAAGGTTGCTTGTTTCCACCATATTATCACCTAATAATATATTGATTACTAAAAATATATAAATATTTAGGTGAAAAATATTTATCAGACTTTTTAAAAATAACTGAAAATTTTTAATGACTGAGGCATTGGATATTTTAAAAATATTTTTCATTGTTAAAAATTCATAAAACATGAATCAGTCAAATATTGTCATGGAAATAATATTTTTAAGTAATCAAAACTTGAGATGTGAATCTATAATTCCTATTTTATAATTTTTTTAGTTATAATAAAAATTTTTAAAAAAAATAAAAAATAAAAAAAGATTATGTTACAATAAACAATATTAAAATCCTATTTTTCTAATTAAATAAGATTTATAAAAATCATTTATTACAAACTTTTCTTCAAGACTATAATTGAAATGAAGATAAATTTTAAAAAAAATAAAAAAATAAGAAAATAGGAAATAAAAACTTTAGTAAAAGTAATGAAAATAAAAATAACTATTTTAAATTAATATTAATAGCATTTAAAGGACACAAAGACTCACACTCTCTGCAAGAAATACATAAGTCCTGATTTACAATTATTTCATCATTTTTAATTGATAATGCATTTACTGGACATTGGTTAGCACATATTCCACAAACTTGACACTTGGAATTTTGAATCTCAAACTTACCATCTCTAGGTCCATCAATGTTTCTTCTTGTGAAAAATATTTTATCTGATTCTAAATCATTAGTTTTTGTTTCAAAAAAGTCTTCTTGAATTTCAATAGCTTCAACTGGACATGTTGAAACACAATTACCACAGAAAACACATTCCTCTTCAATATGAATCAAAGAAGGTAGTTCTAGCCAAATACAATTTACTGGGCAAATTTCCATACATTCTCCGCATCCTATACATTTTTCTTCAAGAAACTTAATTTTGCGAATTGGTGGGAAATAGTCTATGAAATCTTTTATATAGTCTAGGAAAATATTAGGGTCTATAACTGAGTTGATTTTATCCAGAACAATTTCAGTAATGTCTATTTCAAAAGCTTCATCATATTCCCCAGATAAATCTTTAGCTAAATCTAATAAAATAGTATCAATGTCAACTATTTCATTAGACAATTTCTTTATATCATTGTCAATAATAGTTGAAACATTTTCCAAGAATTTTAATTTATTAAATTGTTCAAAAGCTCTTTTACGGGAAGAATATCTAATAGCTGCTGATGGACAGACATTCATACATTCTTCACATCTTGCACAATATGATGGGTTAATATTTGGTAATTTATTTACTTTACCAACATTTATAGCTCCTCTTGAAGGACAAATTTTTGTACAGGTCATACATCCAATACAATCTTTTTCCCTTATAACAATAGCTCTTCCACCAGAAACAGTTTTTGGAAGGATTTCACCATATTTAATTGCATCAGTTGGACAAGATCTAAAACAATAGCCACATCTTACACATTTATTTTCATCAATTTCACTATGTACTTGTTCACTTCCTGAAGCAGTTAAATGAATAGCTCCTGTTTTACAACTTAAAACACATGCACCACAAGCTTTACAAAGTTTAGAATTTATGTTTGGAATATTTTCTCTAATTGGAACAGCTAATTTTGTTTCCATTGAAATTGCATCATAAGGGCAAATTTCTCTACATAAAACACACCCAAAGCATTTTTCATTAATATTAATCATGTCATTTTCAGAATTAATGGAAACAGCATTAACAGGACAAACATTAAGACAAGGTTTATCTTTACATATTTCACACTTAGTCTCATCAATTTCATATTCCACTTCAACTTCCCTTAGTGGCTTATTGTATTTTTTAGTAGAAGCTTCAATAATAATCATCTCCTGACATCATATTAAATATTATGAAAAAACCCAAATAACAAAACATTCTTTAAAACATCATTTTAAAGAAAAACTCAAATAATTAAACATTCTTTAAAACATGTTAAACTAGAATTTAAACGATATTTCAAAAAATAGCTATTTGTTAGCTAATTGAAACTTTTAATAGTTATTAAAATAATTTCTTCATCGTCTAAATCATCAAGTAAGAATTTAGCTACAAAATATTTTACTACACTAAACGGACATGTTTGATAACAATAGCTACATCTCAAACATTTTTTTGGATTATGTTTAACTTCATTTTTCTCTGGATCATATCTAATAGCTTTTGTTGGACATTCATCAACACATAAACGACATTTTTTGCATTTAGATTCATCCCAAGTAATTAACCTAATTTCTAGTCTATTAATTGCATTTTCAATAATTTCAAAAGCTATTTCTTCATCAGGCAAAATAGCTAATGCCTCATCTCTAAATTTTGATAGAGGAACTTGATATTTAAGAAGTTTATCTTTAGATAATTGATTTAGTTCATCTTCTTTAGATTCAATATACTCTTCTAAACTATTTACAACCAATCTAATAATAGCTTTTTGATCTTCAAGATTATCTATAAATATTCCTTTCATTGCTCCTTTTACAGGACAATTATTTAAACAATCCCCACAGGATATACATTTAGCTTGATTAACTTGAATTTTATTATTTATCTCATCAATAGCATCAACAGGGCATGATTTTATACATTTCTTACATTTAATACATAAAAAATCATCCACAATATACTGTCTTTTTGAAGGAATTATATTAAATTCTTCTCTTATTAAATGATTTTCACCACATAAAATTGTTTTTGGATCTGTGGGACAAACCTCTGCACAAAAACCACATCTTATACATGCAGAAACATTTATTATAGGATAAGTTAAACCTTCACTTTCATCATCATCTTGTTCGCGAACAAGTTTAATTGCATGAGGAGAAGGACAAGACAAAGTACAAGCACCACAACCTATACAGTTCTCTTTAATAACTTCAGGAAAATCCCTAAACCTATCAGGTTTTTCTACTATATCATGTTTAGATTTTGCATTAGTAAAACCTTCTAACCAGGTTTTTCTTGCAAATTCATATAAATACCAAATTACAGAAGACATAATCCACCAAACAATTTTGTTTTGTAAATGCTTTAAAAAACTTTAAGTTCATTAATAAAAATTCAATTTCACTTTTTCAATGAACCTCAAGCATATAATTATTTAAATTAAAAACATCCTTTAAAAAATTCTCCTTTATCAAATTAACAATAAATATTTAAAATTAATAATAAAAATTTTAAACTAATAATAAATACTTTAAATTAATAATAAAAATTTTAAACTAATAATAAATACTTTAAATTAATAATAAAAATTTTAAATTAATACTATCCTTTAAAAAAATTCTCCATAATCTAATTAATTAATACTTTAAATTAAAAATATCCTTTGAAGAAACCCCTTTATCTACATCAATTATAGCTACTCTTTCTGCACAGGCTATACAAGGATCTGAAGTAGCATAAGTAGCTACAGCATCAGGAATAGTAGCTACATCTTTTAGCATATATTTAGCACAGGAATCAATGTTCATTATGCTTGGAGTCCTAATAGAAATATGTTTAATTAAATTACCATTCGTTTCCACCATATAAGTTGTTTCTCCTCTTGGAGCTTCATTTCTCCATTCACCATAGCTTGAACCAATTTCAACGGGTTTACGGATATTTCCATCAGGAATATTTTCAATAGCTTGTCTAATCAAATCAATAGATTGAGGAATTTCATCAAACCTATTCATTGTTCTTGCGAAATTATCTCCTTCTTTTCTCCAAATAGGTTTAAATTCAAAGTTATCACGGTAAGTATGATGTTTTTCTCTTAAATCATGTTTCAAACCAGATGCTCTTCCAATAGGACCAACAGCCCTTCCTTTCAAGGCTTCTTGACGGGTCATTTTTCCAACATCTTTAGAACGAAGTCCTGTCATTGGTCCTTGCTGGAAAATTTCCACATATCTTTCAAAGTCATCTTCAATATTTTTGAGTTTTTCTAAAATTTGGTCAAAATGGGTTTGTTTTGCATCCATTTTAACACCACCCACTACATTCCAACCCATATTAACTCTATTTCCAGTTAAAAGCTCAATTGCATCCATTGCATGTTCTCTTAAAAGTAACATATACATAAATAATGTTTCATGTTCCATAGCTTTAAAATAAGTAGAATTAGCTAATAAATGACTTTGTATTCTATCTAACTCATTTGTTATAACTCTTAAAAATTGGGCTCTTTGTGGAGCTCTAACATCCGAAATCTTTTCAATTACCTCTGCAAACGTTTGAGAATGAATGTAGGAACATATTCCACAAACTCTTTCAGATAAATAAATACATTTTTGCCAGGTTTTACCTTCCATGATTCGTTCTATGCCTCTGTGAACATAACCATAGTCAATTTCAGCACTTAAAACTTTTTCTCCTCGTGTATGAAGCTTAAGTCTTAAAGGTTCTTTTAATCCTGGATGGATTGGTCCAATAGGTAATATCATTTTGCATCTCTCCCTTTAGATGCAATAGCTCCAGGAGCTACTGCAAGAATAGCTTCTAAAATTTCACTTGGTCTTGGAGGACAACCAGATATTTCTGCATCAACAGGTATGAAGTCAGAGACAGGTGCATGAACATTTCCACCTTCTTGATTAAAAACATCCCCAGATAATGGGCAATTTCCAACACAAGCTACAATTTTTGGCTCAGGAGCTTTTGTATATATCCTTCTAAGTTTTTTAACCCATTGTTCTGTAACAGCTCCAGTTACTAATATAACATCAGCTTCACGAGGATTGTTATGTACATAAATACCATATTGTTCAAGATCATATCGTGGAGATAGTAAGGCCACAATTTCTATATCACAGCCATTGCATCCTCCAGTATTTATTAAACAAACATGAATCGAACTTTTTCTAACAATGTCTTTAAGAGTATTTAGCATAAGGTGACCTCTTAGATCCTCTTTATGAATTTTTTAATAAATATTAAGTTCATTAGCTTTGTATTATATAAACATAAATAAATATTTGATATTTACCATTTAAATAATAACTTTTCAATTTTTAGCAATCTATTTTTTTTAATTTAATTAAATAATTAATAATAATAGTTGAATTTAGTCAAATACTATATTATACAATTGAATTAATTAAATTTATTTTTAATATAATTTAATTTTAA
>WRMT01000178.1 GCA_009777005.1 Methanobrevibacter sp.
TTTTTCAAGTACTTATGATCATTTTCACTAAGTTCCAATTTTCTATGCTTCATACTTATAATATGTAACTCAAAGTATAAAAACATTTAAAATTAAATTGTCATAACAATAGCTATTTTTTATTCAATGATTTTTTTTTATTTTTTAAAAATATTATCATACCCTACAGAATTTTTTGTTTAAATTAAAAAATATTTATTATTATATTTTTTTAAAAAAATTTGTTTAATTTGATTTTAAAAAGCTTAAAAAAAATCAAGATTTTCTAAATGAAAAAACTATGGTTTTACAGAGTTTAAAAACAATCAAATCGGTTATAATTTTAAAAAAAAATTAGCTATTCCTTTGATTCATTTTTAGCAAAATAAATCATTGCTTTACTTAAAAAATCTGATAATCCCTTATGGTAATTATCAAAAAAACTTATAAAATCTTCATGCTCTGAGTAAAGATTAGCTAATTCAATATAAGACTGTTTATTTGTTGGATTGAGAGTTCCTATTAATTTAAAATGTTTAACTATTAGTTTTTGAATCTTCTTAGAATCAGGAGTATTATCTTCCATAGAAATAGCTATTTTTTTGAATAAAATATTTAAATTATTCTGATAATGTTCCCATTCTTCTTTATTTAATTTATTTACTTTTTTACTAGCTTTTTTAAAAGATTTTTTCCCATAACGATTGATAGTATCTTTTCTATACTTCTTTTGTTTTTCTTCACTTAATCCTTCAAAAGCATTTTTATCTGAGACTATTTTAAAAACCCCTCTATCGTTTTTAAGATACCGTCAAAATTTTATCTCTTATTAAATATCTTCATCAAAAAACAGCATATTTTTTCAGAAAAAATATATCTGGAATAAGGAAATATACTGTATGCCTAATATTTTTTTAAGAGGAGCGATTTTGACATTATCCTTTGAAAATATATTTAAATATACTATATATTTAATTTGAAAGTTTAAGATTTTTTTATTTTAACAAAAATAACTTAATTTTTCAAAGTATTTATAATAAATATTAATTTTTAATATAAATAATTATTATCCCTTATTTTTTAAACTAAAATATTTTTTATATAAAAATAAATTTATAAGATTATTTACCTATTGTTTTTTGCAAAAAAATTAGTTTTAAAACTATTAATATAATTATATAAAAAGATTAAAAAATATAATTCATTGATAAACAAATAGAAATATGTAGAAAAATTAAAGTTCAATGAAAAAGATAGGAAATATAACTCAAATAAAATATATTAAAATTTAGAAAATTTTTAATAACTTGAAGATTTTGTTAAAAAAAATATTTTGGTGTTAACTATGAAAATTGTTGGGTTTTCAGGTAGTCCTAGAAAAAACGGAAGTACTAATGCATTGATTAAAAGAATACTTAAAAAAGCTGAAGAAAATGATCACGACACAAGTGTACATTACTTGAATGATTTTAATATTAATCCTTGTCAAGCATGTAACTTTTGTAGTGAAAATGAAGGCTGTGATTTAGATGATGATGTTAATGACTTGCATAAAGTATTAGATAATGCAGATTATGTTATTATCGGATCTCCAATCTATTATGGGGAAGTTTCAGCACAAACAAAATTATTCACTGATAGATTTTTCAGTATTTTCAATAGTAAAACTAAGAGTTTGAAGGGAAAAAAAGCTATTTTAATTTATACTCAGGAAAATCCAGATCCAAAAACTTATGAAGACTATACTAAGCATGAAAAGAAATATTTATATGAATTTATGGATTTTGATGTTGTTAATATATTAATAGCTGCAGGATTAAGTTCAAAAGATGATTTATTCGAAAAAGAAGAAATATTAAATGAAGCAGATAATATTGGAATGAGTATTTAATTATTTAAAAAAAAAAGTATGCTATATTTATGACAATTAAAATTTATAATAAAGTTAAATTATAAATTTAATTAAAAAAAGTGATTTTATACAATTTCTATAAAATTCATAATACTAAATAGTAAAACATTTGACAAAAGATAAAAGTTAATATTAATTAAGAAAATATTTATATACTAGAAACAATCAATACTTACTATGGACAAAAAACATGTTTCATGTTAAATTAATATTTTAAAATTATATTGACTAATTGTTATAAAGAAAAATTATGTTTTAAAAATTAACATGTGAATTGTGAAATAAAAAAAAAATATGGTTTAAGGCATTGAGTAAGAGAAAATTATTATTCTCCTACTCAATGAATTTTCAATTTCATTCCCTCCTTTTTTTAAATAGAAAAACTCATTCCATTCTTTTTTAAAAATCAAGAAATAAATTTACTAATTTTATTGTCATTAAATAAAGCATAAAACTGATTTTAGATTGTGTTTTTTAGTTTTTTTTAAAATTACCTTCCTTTAAATTGACACTAATCTAACTATTGCTATTTAACTATATCTCTCTTTTCCAAATTATAAAAAACATTAATCATTAAATTTTTTGTGCAATATAAAAAACATAGCTATAAAACTTATTATATTTTTTAAAAATAGCTATTTCTTCTTTACATTTATTTATAAACTCTTTAGCATCATCAGAATAGCTATTTCTTTTTAAAAAGCTATCTATATTCTTTTGAACATTAGAATAATAGTTTTCCCAAGAGCTAATAGGTATTGGGAAGTATGCGATAAGTTTATAACCTTCATTTTCTAATTGCAATAACTTATTTTCAATTGTATCAACTTCTTCATAATCAGATTTCCAAAATTTTTCAAGCTCTTTTGGGCGTTTTTCAGTTAGCCAAGAAATTTCACTTACAGCTAAAAAACCATTTGGCTTAATAAACCGATTCCATTCACGAATACCTTTTTTAAACCCTATATTGTAAATAGCACCTTCAGAAAATATTAAATCAAATTCATTATCTTTAAAAGGTAATGATTCCATATTTGCATGTAATAACTTTATACTTTTACTATATTTTTTTCTTGATTTAGAAAAACGAAGATTCGCACCCATTGAATCATCTTCGATGTCACAAAGTTTAGAAAATCGAAAATTTTCTAACAGTTCAAAATCATCGATTTTGCAAAGTTTAGAAAACCTATCTTTTGCAGATTCTAAAAATTCTTTTAAAAAATCAACTGCAATTATTTCTGCATTTAATTCATTAGCTAAAGTTTCTGTTTGTCTTCCAGTTCCACAACCAATATCTGCTACTTTTAAAGTTTCAAAATTGAATTCCATGAAACTTAATGCTTTTTTAGTATCATCAATAGAACCAGGACCTAAATAATCCATATTTTTATAAAAATCAATGATTAATTCCATACTATCAACAACAATTTGATAAATTTATTTAAGTCAAAATAATATAAATAATAATCGTTAAATAATAATCAGAAAATTTTAATTTAAAAAAAAAAAAAATCGTGCAAATTTGAAATGAGGATAAAAATGGAAATTGATCTATCTGCTATAATTTTAATTGGGGTTATAGTCGCAGCAAATGTGCTTGTTCTTGTTAAAATATTCTATAAATATGAAGATGAAGAAGAAATAGATGAAGAACAAACAACTCTAAAAGAATTCCCTGCAGTTTCAAAATCTTGGGAAGAACCCATGAATGAAAATCAAAAAGAAATTTTAGCTAGTGATAAATATGATTTAAACTCTGAAATAGCTACAAAAAATATTATTTCGGACAATGAAAAAATTAACGATGTAAATAGTAAAACAAGTAAAGTTAACAGGAAAACAACCAAAACCAACAAACCAATTAATCAAACCAACAACCAAACAATCAAAACTAATAACAAAATTAGTCAAATTAACGAGAAAACACGTGAATTTAATAACAAAATGAACAATGCAGAATATTTTGCTACTAAAAATGATAAATTTGGCATGACAATAGCTAAAAATTTAGAAAACAATGAAGATTTAAAAACACTAGCTCATAATCAAAAAATAGATCGTGACAGTAGTGAAGTAGTTGAAATCAATATAGGAGATAAAATTTATAATTTGACCTTAAAAGATAATATAATCTTTACCCATAACAATGAAAACTATTCCAGCTATGTTTTAGATATAAAACATGGTAATGTAAAAGTAAAGTATAGATCTCAAGAAAAATGGATAAGTATCTCTGAAATTAAAAAAATTTTGTAATATGCTTTTTCATCAATTTAATACATTTTATATTTAAAAAATAAAATTTTTAAAGATTTTTTTTAAAAAAACAAGAAATATATTTAAAAATAAAAAATAAAAAAAAATTATTAAAAATAAAATAAAAAATATTAAAAAAAAAATTATATTCATTTATGAGCAAAATAAAATATTAACTCGTCATTAGCTATTTCATCTAGTCTTGCAAAGCCAAACCGTTCAAATTGAACTATGTCTCCCTTTTTTAAGTTTTTACAATCAGCTTCACATAATCCAAAAATTTCTGAAGCATCATCCATGATTACTTTTGCTTTTATATTATCATTAGCTGGAACCCATTGAATAATTCTCATCTTTTTTTTTCGGGCATCTTCAAATGATTTACTTATATATTTAACTTCTCCTTCTTCAATATCAATATTTACTGCATCCATCAATCTTGTCATTCCATTTGATAAATCATCTTCTGAAATATAAACTTCACCATCAAAAGTTAAATTCCTATTACCTCTATCTAAAAAGTCTGGGTGAAGTGGTCTTTCAATATCTTCAGGAATAGCTATTTCTTCTTCATTTAAATTAGCTATTTTCACTTTTTTTGCATTTGAAACAAAGAAATAACGGTTGGTTTTCTCTTCTAAAATATTACGATTAAGTCCATAAATTTTTTTCCAGCTAATAGCTGAATCAGCCATTTTTACTCCAATTTCTAGTATCAAATCATAAATAGTCTTACTTTGAATTCCTCGTTTAGCTATTGCTCGTAAGGTCCCAAGTCTGGAATCATCCCATCCACTATATGTTCCATCCTCAATTCCAGCTAATGTTTTTGAAGTGCTTAATGGGATATCTTCCATTTTAAGTCTTCCATAATGAATGAATTCTGGAATATCCCAATTCAAATGTTGGTAAAGATATTTTTGCTTTTCACTGTTAGCTAAGTGATCTTTACCTCTTAAAACATGAGTCATCCCCATTAAATAATCATCAATAGCTACTGAAAAGTTCATCATAGGATAAATTCTGTATTTTTTTCCTATTCTTGGATGTTCTGTGTCTTCTATACGCATAGCTACCCAATCACGAATAGCTGGGTTTTTATGTTGAATATCAGTTTTAACTCTAAGGACTGCTTGACCAGATTCCATATTTGGAAATTCCTTCCATAGCTCCATATTTTCATCAATAGACTTATTTCTACAAGGACAAGGTTGGCATGCATCTTTAAGTTTTTTAAATTCTCCTCCATCACATGTACACATATAAGCAGCACCAAGTTCTATGAGTTTTTCACCATACTCATAGTAAATCGGGAATCTGTCACTTTGATAGTAAACTTCATCAATAGCTAATCCTAACCATTTTAAATCTTCCTGAATCATATCATAAGAAGGAGGATAAATTCTTTTTGGGTCGGTATCTTCAATTCTCAAGATTAACTTACCATTGTACTTTTTAACATATTCTCCATTTGGAACTGCAGCTCTTGCATGACCAATATGAAGAGGTCCACTTGGGTTTGGTGCAAACCGCATGATGATATTTTCATGTGTTCCTGGAAGATCAGCTAATCCTTCTTTTTTTTCTTCTTTCTTATTTTCAAGTTCAATTCCAAGCTTAGCTATTTCTTTTTTTTGTTCTTCTAAAGACATTTGATTTATTTTAGCTACAATATCATTAGCTATTGGACCTATTTTTTTCGCCTCTCTTCGAAGTTCTACTTCATTGCTCATAATAGATCCTATCACAGCTTTGGGATTAGCATTACCTTTGTGTTGAGCTGCATTTAATAATGCATACTTATAAATTGTTTTTTCCAAATCATCCATTTAATCACATTAAAAAAATTATAAAGTAAAGAAAATCTAAGATTTTCTAATCTTGAAAACTATTTTAAAATAAAAAAAATCAAGGATTTTCTAATATTAAAAAATAAAAAATATTTAAAATAAAAAAATCATGAATTATATTTTCTAATTATAGTATTTTAAACTATGTATATGCATATTTTTTGAGATAAGTCTCTTGGTGGAAAAAGTGTTAAAAACAGTTTTTGGTTACTGTCCACAAGTAAAAAACCATAGATTTTTTTATTATCTGCTAATGAGAGATATTTTAACAAAATTCAAATAGTTAATGGAGTTGAAATTTTAAAACCAACTTTAAATAAGTTTATAGAAAATTTATTAAAATATTGTAAAATAAGACGAAAATTAGGGATAAATAAAAAGTATTGAATAAACTAATCCCTTGATTATCTACTTTTCATGAAAAATTGGATAACAAAGAATTAATAATAATAATAATGTGCGACAGGATAGGGTCTCCGTTCTTCGATAATCAGTGAGAAGATTGTTATGATTTTCTCAATCCCAGTTGTGTGGGATTTTCTCCCCAGAAACTCTTAACTGAGTAATTGGTTAGGAGGTTGCAT
>WRMT01000179.1 GCA_009777005.1 Methanobrevibacter sp.
TTTTTTTTTTTTTTTTTTTTTTTTTTTTTTAAAAAATTTTTTTTTTTATTTTTTTTTTTTTTTATTTTTTAAAAAAAAAAATTAAAAATTAAAAAACCCCCCCCCCCCCCCCAAGTTATTATTTTAATGACTAAAAAATCATAATATTTAAATATAAATAGTTTTAAACTATTATCTAGGTAATTCATATTCAATTATTATAATGAATAATATATTACCCAAAGACAAAAGTGGCACAACCGCCACAAACGGAGGTAAAAAACGAATGAAATCATCAAAAAGAATTTTTACCCTGCTGATACTATTTACAAGCGTTTTAATATTTTCCATGTTAACAGTAACAGCAGTTTCATTAAGTGAACAAAAGACATTCCCCACAGATGAGGACATACATATTGAAACAAAATATAAACAAGTTTCCATTAACAAAATAACTTTTAATGCTAATGGAGGCAAAATTGGCACAAAAACAAAAGTAATAAAAAATATCAACAAAGGAAGTAAGATTAAAAAGTTTCCAGCTAATCCTAAAAGGACAGGCTATACTTTCAAAGGATGGTACACCAAAAAAAGTGGTGGGAAAAAAATAAGTGTAAACACTAAACCAGGTAAAAGTGTTACCGTGTACGCCCAATGGAAAAGTGCAAGGGTTTTGAATGCTAATGAAAAGAAACTCGTAGGAGTGTGGTCACAACATGCTGAACACGGGGATTGGTGGTACAATAACAATTCTGGATATGGAGAATTTTTTTCTGGAATAGAAAAAATCATTCCTCGGGATAAAAGTTACAATAATATGTTCCTATTTAAGAAGGACGGTACCTTTGTTTGGACATATCGCTATCTCTACAACTGGGGATCATTAGATGCTAGTAGACCTACTATTGGAGGAGTGTACCTCTTCCATGGTGATTTTCGTGTGGCTAACGGAAAAATTGTAACTTCCAACGTGAAAGCGATTTCAACAACAGGTTTTTATTATGGAAAACCAACTGGCTGGAAAACTTCAAGTGGCAGCTCCTATAAATTTGATTATACTCCCTCCAGTATCAAGGTACAAATTGTGGACTATGAAAAAAAATCAACTTGGGAAGAATACTATAAAAGGTGAAATGAAAATATTAAACAAAATAAAGGAGGATTACAAAAAATCATCCTCTTTTTTATTAACTTTACATAAAGTTCTCATGAAAAGTTGAACCAAAGGATTTAAATAGCTATAGCAGTGATTGAAGCCGTGATTTCAAGCTTAACTCTTTAAAACAAATATATTAATGAAAATTATTAATTTAATTTTTAAAGCTTTAAATTAGTTAATTTAGCTTTTTCTTATCATTTTTTATAAAAAAACTCAAATTCTTCTTTTTCAAACCATTAAAACCTAAGTTTCACTAATCATTTCTTTAAAAAACTCAAATTCTTCTTTTTCAATTCCTTTCATCAAAAGTAAAATTCCAAAATAAATAAGAACAGCTATAATAACTGTGATTATGATACTTGTTCTGTCTACTGGGTTTATAAATAATACAAATACTCCCATAATAAATGCTGCTAAAATAGTTTTAGCTAATGACTTGTATTCAAATGGAAGTTCTATGTACTTTTTACTATAAAATGAGGTGATGAAAAAAGCTATAAGGTAGCAAATTAAGGTTACAATAGCTGCACCCACAATTCCCATATAAGGAACAGCTATCATATTGAAAACAAGGTTTAAAATTCCTACTATTATCCAAATATTTCCAAGTATCTTTGTTTTTTTCTCTAAAATTAATATATTATTAATTATACCATACATTCCCATTAAAATAGCTCCTAAACAAACAAAAGGAGTTACTGCATAACCATTCATAGCTATTTCTGAAGTAGATATAATAAGAAGAATTTGTTTTGAAAGAATAGAAAGACCAATAGCTGCTGGAATAGTAATAAGTAAAAAATATTTCATTGAATACTTAAGAAAAACACTTACTTTTTCTAAGTTTCCTTCTTCAAAATATTTTGGAAGAATACTTGGAAGAAGAATTGCAAATGGAGATAAAAACATTAATAATATACTTCCTAACGCATAGCTAGGAGCATAATAACCTACAGCTGCAGATCCGAGGAATATTCCAATAACATATTTATCACTTGAATCAACAACCCAAGAAGAAATATTGCTTGGAATTGTTGGAATTGCAAACTCTAATTCTTCTTTTAAATATTTAAATTTAGGAATAGCTAATCCTAAGTATCTGAATATTAAAATAATCATTATAATGAAAACAGCTAAATTAGCTATTAACAATCCCATTACAACAATTTGAATATTATAATTAGCTAAAACTAAATAAGAACTTATAACAACTCCAATGTAAGTTTGTAAAACCAAAAATAATGAATATCTTTTTATTTGTTGAAATGTTCTAAAGAAACTAATTAGCATTAAGTTGATACAAGCAAAAAAAGAGATTATAGCAGTTATATAAACAACTTCTACATTTCCTCCAAAAATACTATTAGCTATTAGATCTTGAAATATTAAAAAAATCCCAGAAATAGCTAAGCTAATAGTGAATACCACAGCTAACATTGAATAAAATGATTCTTTTATTTTATTTTTATCTTTTTCTGCAGATAAAAATCTAACCATTGTGTAAGGAAGACCAAGATTAGCTATATTTGGCATCAGAGCTATTGTTGTATTTACTTGTGCCCATATTCCATAGTCAGCAGTTGAAAGATTTTTAGTAATTATTGGAATAAATATTAACCCACTTAATGAAATTAATATATTTGTTATTCCTACTAGACCTATTCTTTGGACAAATTGCTTGTATTCATTCAATATTACACCGAAACTACAATTAAATAAATTAAAATAAAAATTTTATACACTTGACAATTTAATTATTTTAGTTATGAACTTTTAAATAAGATATTTTACTATAAAAGCTTTAAATATTACTAATTTAATAAATTGACTATTCCAATAAAGTTTTAAAATAATAACTAATTTTATAATTTAATAAATAACTTAAACATTTCTTTATCAAATCTTTTTTTTAAAAATTTAAAAATATTATATAAAAATTTAAATGAAAAATAAAGAACATTTTATAAATAAAAAAAATTAGGGTTAAGTAATTTTTGATAAGAGATATATTAAATAATATATTAAAAATTATAATCTAAAAGGGAATTATAATTAAAAATAATAATTCAAAAGAAAATTATTAATTAAAAATAATAATTCAAAAAAGAATTATAATTAAAAATAATAATTTAAAAGAAAATTATTAATTAAAAATAATAATTCAAAAAAAAATTATTAATTAAAAATAATAATTTAAAAGAAAATTATTAATTAAAAATAAGCAATATTATTAATCATGTGCCTTTAACAAAATTGGCTCCTGAATTTTCACAAAATTCAATTATCAAAAATTCTGCAAAATAAATGTTGAATTTATACTAACAAAAATCTATTGTAAAATTGAGATAGCTTAGCCCAATGATTTTTACAACAGCAATTATATGACAAATCAAGCAGAATTTTTTTATAAACCTTTTGTTTTTTAACACAAGCTTAGTTGGATTCTATTTTTATTCAAATCAATTTCAAGTATCTTGACTTTAACTATATCTCCAACACTTACAATATCTGAAGGGTGTTTTACAAAGTTACCTTTGTCCATCTTAGAAATATGGATTAAACCATCGTGGTGTACTCCAATATCAATAAATGCTCCAAAATCAACTACATTTCTAACCATTCCCTCCATAGTCATTCCTTCTTTAAGATCCTCTATTAGCAAAGTATCAGACCTTAGAATTGGTTTGTGCATATTGTCTCTTGGGTCAATTTCTGGATTTTTAAGTTGAATAGCTATACTATTAAGTGTTTCTTCTCCAACATTTAGCTCATCAGATAAATCTTTAAAATTAATCTCTTCAATAGCTAAGTCTTCTAAAAATAAATCATCAAGATTATAACCTAATTTTTCAATTAATTTTTTAGCTACTTCATATGATTCTGGGTGGATTGAAGTTTGATCTAATGGATTATCCGAGGAATAAACTTTTAAAAATCCTGCTGATTGTTTAAATATCTCAGAATCAATACTATCTAATTTTAAAAGTTCATCTCTACTTTTAAATAGACCATTATCCTCCCTATATCTTACAATGTCAGTAGCTATTGCTGAATCTATACCTGAAACATAATTTAACAGTGAAATTGAAGCTGTGTTTAAATCTACACCAACATTATTTACTACTTTTTCAATTATATTAGCTAATGATTCATTCAATTTCTCCTGGTTCATATCATGCTGATATTGACCTACACCAATAGTTTTAGGATCTACTTTAACAAATTCAACAAGAGGATCTTGTAATCTTTTAGCTATTGAAATTGCAGTTCTATGTCCTTTATTAATATCAGGAAATTCAATTTCAGCTAATGCACTTGAAGAATAAGCAGAAGCTCCTGCCTGATTAATTAACGCATATTTAACTTCTGTTCCTTGAATAATATTTGCTATGATTTGTTCCAATTTTTTTGAATCTTGAATATCTCCTAAAGCAATTAAATCAATACTATATTCATTAATAAGATCTAAAATAGTTTTTTTAGTTTCATCAATATTATTTTCTGAACCTAATGGATTTGCAATAGATGTTTTTAGAATCTTTCCTTCTTTATCTAACACTGCTAATTTAGAACTTGCATACAATGAAGGATACCAACCTAAAATAACTTTATTTTTTGTTGGAGATTGCATTAGAAGATGTTCAAGATTATCAGAAAAAATTTCAATGGATTTATCTTCTGCTCTATTAGTTAAGTATTCACGAATTTCTTTTTCAATTGAAGGAGCTATTAATCGATCATATGAATTTAAAATAGCTTCTTCAATATATGTTTTCGTGACAACATTATAATCTTGACTATAATTATCAGAACGATCAATTAAAGTATGCCTATTTAAATAGCTAATGATTTCATCTTTAGGAGCTTCAATTTTAACTTTTAAAAAGCCTTCACTTTCTCCTCTATTAATAGCAAGGACTTTATGACTAGCTATGTTGTAAATATCTTCACTATGATCATAGTATATTTCATAAACTGAACTTTCTTCCTTTTGGATAGGTTCTGTGATGATTTTTCCTTCTTCTAAAGTGATTTTTCTGATTAAATATCTAAAATCTGCATTATCTGCAACAATTCCAGCAATTATATCTTGACTTCCAGAAATAGCATCTTCAATAGTTTCTATTCCCTCGTCTTTAGAGATAAAGTCTTTAGCTATTTCTTCAATCGGGATTTCTGTCTGCTGGAAACGAATTATATTTGCAAGTTTACTTAGAGTTTTTTTCTTAGAAGATTCAGTTTTGGTTTCTTTTTCTTCAACATATTGATTATAAATATCATCTACTTCAATCAAAGTTTCAGATTCATCAATAATCTTTTTAATCTCATCAGTTAATTTTTCTTTGTTTTTAATAGATTCAGTGACTTCTTCTTTTCTTTTTTCTAATTTTTTTAAATAATCTAATTTTTCACTAAATTTTTGAAGAGAATCATAGCTTAAAGAATTTGTAAGCTCTTTTCTATAGCTATTAATAAATGGAATGGTGTTTCCATCCTTGATTAAGTTAATTAAATCTTCACTTTGTTTTGAGCTGATATTGAATTCACTAGCTAATGTTTCAGATATCATAATATACCACTCCTTATTTTTTCAAGTAATACATGTTTATAATCATTAGATAATATATGTCATAATATAATATGAGAAAATACAATTAAAATATATGTTACAATGTTATAATATAATAATATATGTGTAAATATAGTTAATATATTATAATATTTTCAATAAATGATATTGAAATAAAGATGTTTAAATAACTATTTGAATTTAATAAATTTTTAATACTTTTTTAAAAAAAAAAAAGAACTTATCAACAACTTTAAAAAAATTAATTATATAAAAAAATAATTTCTTTAACTCTACCCTATCCTATTAAAACATCTTTTTTAATTCTACCAATATTCTATTCTGCCCAATCATCCCTTTAATTCTACCAATATCCTATTCTACGCCATCATCTTCTTTTATGCTTATTTTTATTTTTATTTTGGTAAAAAATAGAATTAAGTTGGTTTATATATGGATATATCATCTCCTATTCCAAGATGTTTGAATGTTAAAATGTCTTTAGTGATTAACTTACAATTAGCTATGTTTTTTGATGCAGCAATTAAATGTCATGCTTGTTTCCTAGCAGCTTCTTCACATCTTAGAAGTTTTTTAATATGATGCCCAATTGATGATGATGATGGTGATTATTTATTAACGAAATATTATCTTTAAATTTCTCTATATGGTCTGGATTAATATTAGGATAATTAAAAAGAAAAAAAGAAATCTTACTTATAGTCATGAAAATAAAGTTTTTAATTAATGATAATTTTTAAAAATCTTTAAATTGAATTATTTTTAAATTTAATTTAATATATTTTCTATTTTTATAATAATAAAATT
>WRMT01000180.1 GCA_009777005.1 Methanobrevibacter sp.
AATTACATAACAAGGATAAGCAATTAGAGTATATTCTGGGAAAATGAAAAATTGCAAGAAATATGTTAGAATAGCAAAGCAATCAATCATCAAAAGTATACCTAGAATTTTTGGGAAAAATCTTGATTTAAAAATCAAATAACCCAATGGAAAGACCCAAGCACCATAAAATATTTGAGCAATATTAAATCCATTTTTGTATATTTCAATAAATAGCATAGCTTGTGCTTGTATTTGATCTGTAGCTATGGCTTGTAAATAATTTGCTCCACTTAAAACTGTCATAGCTGATATTAAATTAAGTGTAGCTATACACTGTGTAATAACTCCACTTAAATTTAATAAAAGGAATAATAAAGCAATATTTTTATTAACAGGTTTTAATATTCTGTATAAAAACCAAGCTGCAAGAAAGAAAAACACAGCTGTGAATAAATTAGATATAAAACCTATCTGAAATAGAAAACTATTGGATACTATAGTATTAACTATAGTGGCGGCATCACCAAATCCAATGTTTCCAAATAAATCTGCAAAGATAGTTGTTATTATAAATATTAAATACATAAATCCAGCAATTCTTGCATTTTTCGATAATCCATTAATTTTGGAGTAATTCCTTTTTTCAATTCCTTTTTGCATAATTTCACCCTGATTTAATGGTAAAATAACTTTTTAACATTTAATCAGTCATATTTTCTTTTATAATAAATAATACTTATTCTATGAATAATAAATCCAATAACTGAAAGTGAGAATAAAGTATAAGCTACAATTAAATATTCAGGATAAATATCTCTAAGTGTTAAAATAGCTACTCCTGTAAAAACAATAATTGCCATTATAGTTTCAAGACTATTATATCCTGCTTTTTCATTTATAAACATATTTCTTTCATCTTCCATTATAGTTCCATCTTCATTTCGTAGGGTTTTTAACTCTTCACGATTTTTAAAAATAAATATAGCTAAAAAACATAGAAATATCACACCTAAAATGAAAAATTTGAAATCTGCAAAAATTATTCCAATTATCCAAATTGCTGTTACTAAAATAAATATTAAAAACATTAAAAACGCTTTTACCCAAGTTTTCATAATTATCACCTCGTGATGTAAAGTGTTATTTACTTTATGATATATAAACTTTACTTTTTATATATTAAACTTTACTTTTTGATATGTTTACTTGTCATTAATAATCTGTTTTTTATAAAGTATTTTTGATTTTATAAAGTAATATTGATTTTATAGAGTATTTTTAATTTTATAAAGTAATATTGATTTTATAAAGTATTTTTAATTTTTTTATATTGTTATTTTTATAAAGTAATATTAATTTTGTAAATTATTTTTGATTTTATAAATGATAATTAGAAAATAAAGTAAAATCTATTTTACTTTATAAAATTTTAAATAATTTATGATTCATAATATAATATGTGATTATATGATAGCTAATACAAAGATTTCTAAGTCTTTTCAAACTGTAGTACCTTCAGAATTTCGAAAAAAGTATAATATCCGTCCTGAAGATATTATTGAGTGGATTGACAGTGAAGAGGGAATAAAAATTAATATAAGAAAAAAAGTTACTGATGAAGACATTGCGGGGAGTTTAACTGGAAATTTCAAATACGATAGTGTTAAATTAAAGAAAATGCACAATAAAGGAATTAAAATAGCTAAAGGTGACTTAAAATGATTTTTATAGATACTAGCTTTATAATAGCTACAGTTTCTAAAAATGATCAATGGCATGAAAAAGCTTTGAAATTGCTTCCAGAAGTTAAAAAAGAGGAAAGAATAATTTCAAAACTTATTATTTCTGAAATTGTAAGTTTGATTGGAGTGTTACATGGTGGTAAAGCTGCTGTTAATGTTTATAATTATATTAAAGATAATCACACAATTTATAAGGATAAAAATCTCTTAGATGAATCCATTCATAATTATTTAAAATATGATGGTAAATTATCACTAGCAGATATTTCAGCTATAACAATTATGAAAGAACTTGGAATTAAAAAAATAGCTTCTTTTGATTCAGATTTGGATAAAACTGGAGTAATAAGAATAGGTTAAAATTGAAATTCTAAAAATAAGTAAAATGTTAAAAAAGTTTTTTTTTAGGACTCTAGGTTTCTTACTTCAAAAACTTCAGCTCTGGTTTTTATAGTCTGAAACACAACTGTTTTCCCATTCCATTTTTTCCAGGAATTTCAAATTAAAAGTTGTTTAGATTTTTTTTAGTTATGTTTCCAATTAATTCTTCACTTTTTAGGATTTTTTCTTCAGATCTGTTCAATCCTCATTGTTATGAAGAAAAATTTTGACAGAAATACCATTACATAAAAATAGTCATATAAATATAATTAAGAAGTAGCTAATTCAGTTTGCATTACAGGAGCTTGAATAGTGTTTAAAACAATAGATTTCAATGAAGAAATTTTGTTTTGAATGTTAAATTCTATTTTTACATTTATTCTAATAACTTCCTCTGTAATTTCAACATTCATGTCTAATTTCTTTATATGGTTAAGCAAATCATTTTCTTTAAGTTTGAAAATTTCACTTGCATCTAATATTTCAAGAACAACTGGATTTTTGTTTATATCAAAATCAAGAATAATTCCTTCTTCTAACTCTAATGAAGTTTTATAGTCATAACCTTCAAATACCTTAATAAGAAATATGTCTTTATCTGAGTGAGTATTTAGTCACGACTTCCATGTTTTTAGATTGCATATTCTTCAATCTCCTAGAAATATTAAAGTATAAATGCTAATTAATATTGATTTTAATTTTAATATAACAATGAAAATTTAAATTTCAATAATCAAATCAGCAAGTTGTTCTAAGTTTCTTACTTCGAAAACTTCCGCCCCTGCATTTTCATAATCTGAAACACAGCTGTCTACAACATTCCATTTCTTTTTTTCCTCAGGATTTAAAATTAAAAGTCGTTTTGACTTTTTAGCTATGTTTTCAATTAATTCTGCACTTTTCGGAATTCCTTCTTCTTTTGGACCTGCCCAATCTCTACAATCACTTAAAATTAGTGTGTAAGATTTACTATTCAAGTTTGCGTATTTTTCAAACTGAGTAAACGCTGTAAACATATTGGATTTCCCACGAATCATAGAATTATGGCGTCTGATTTTTAAAACTTTAATAAAAGCATCTGTTAAGTCTCTTTCAAATAGTGCAGGAGTTATTTCAACAGATTTATTATCAAACTCAAAAGCTCTAGCTCGACTAAATGAATTTTGTGCTGCATAAACCATGCAAAAAAACCAAATACTAATCCAATCACATGAAACACTCACATCAGATAAAAAATAGTGGTTATGCTTTTTAATTTTAGGTTTGCTTTTTAAGAGCTCAAGAAGTGTTCCACCATGTTTCATATTCTTTCTAATACTTCTTCGAATATCTATCTTTTGCTTTTTTGACTGTTTATATTGTTTAGATCTCTTTGTAGCTATTTTCATACCTAATTTTTGACAAAGATCAACTAAATCTACTTGAAGAGTATTTACCATTTGTAAATCTTTTTTTAAAAGATCTGAATTTCCTTCGGTGTTTCCATCATTATTTATATCATTTAAACTATTTTTAATATAACTTAATTTGTAGCTATTGAAGTCTTTTCCAAAATCAGAATTAATAACTCTTTTTCCACTTACAGAAACATTATACTTCTTTAGAAATGGTGATCTATAACCTATAGCTATTGTTTCTTTTTCTTTTTCTTCTTCTTTTCCACTGAAAAAGTCTTCATATGTGTTATTGAATTTTTTTCTGTGACGTTGATCCTTTAGGTAAATAGCTGCCAATGCTTCCTGTAAATTTCCATCATTTTTTTCAATTAATACAAAAGCTTTACAAGCTAATTCTGTACTTCTAATACTTGCTGGAATTCCATTTTCACGAAGTAATCCTGAAAATTTAGCTATTTTCTCTATCATTTGATCAAAATCACAATGTTTTTCAAATCTGATTTTTTAAGTTTTAGTTTTTAGTTTTTAGTTTTAGTTTTAGTTTTTAGTTTTAGTTTTTAGTTTTAGTTTTTAGTTTTAGTTTTTATTTTAGTTTTAAATTTAATATTTATTAAGAACTTAGAATTTTCAATTGCTACTTGAACTTAATATTTTCTAAAACCTTTTTCTTATCATCTTCGTTTTTAATTACAACATTTATAGTTTCTTCAAAAGTATTTTTATCTAAATCTTCCTTACCTAAGATAATAAGGCCTCTTACCCAATCTATGGTAGCTCGTATTGAAGGATTTTTAGCTATGTTAAGGTTTCTAAGCTTTTGTATAGTTTTTACAACCTTTTTTATCAGCTTTGTTGATCCAGTAGGAATATGTGTTTTCACTATTTCTACTTCTCTTTCAAAGGTAGGATAATCAATATATAAATATAAACAACGGTCTTTTGTTTCATCCAATAGCTGTCTTTGAGAATTTGAAGTCATAATAACGATTAAATCATTTTTTAACTCAAAAGTTCCAAGGTCATTTACTGTTATTTGCTTTTCTCCTAATGCTTGGAGTAAAAAGCTTTCAACCTCTTCATCAGCCTTGTCAATTTCATCAATTAAGATTACAGAATCATTTCCATTTATAAAACTTGATAAAAGTGGTCTTTTAATGAAAAATTCCTCTTTAAACACATCTTCTTCAGTTTTGTTCTCTTTTGACATTTCAAGGCTCAATAGCTGTTTCTGATAATTCCATTCACCTACGATTTGTTCAAATGTTATTCCTTCATAACATTGTATTCTAAAAAAATCCTTTTTAAAAGCCTTTGAAATAGCTTTAGCTATTTGTGTTTTCCCTGTTCCTGGAGGACCTTCTACCAAAACAGGCTTTTTAAGAGAAATAGCTAAAAACATTACAGTAGATATATTTTCATCCGGAATGTAATTATTTTTTGTTAAAACTTCTTCAACATGATTTATATCAAAATTATTCTTTGCCATCAAACCACCACTTTAATAATGAGTCAAATCCTTAATTATTCTTTAAATTACTTTTTTTCTCAAGATAGCTATTTTCGATAATCATTTAACTAAATAATCAAATTTAATAAACTTAAATATCCTGTTTTTTTATAAATGTTTTTTTTTTTTTGGTTTTTTTATAATAAAAGTATTTTTATAGATAAATTATAATTGGCTATTAAATCTACTATAATGAGATTGTTTTGATTTTCATATCTATTTTCATATGATTTTTTTTTAAAAGATTTAAATAATCCTTAAACCCTCTAATAATATTTTAAAGCCTAAAATTATTAAAACGACTCCTCCAAGGATTTCAAATTTATCTTTGAAAAATCGTCCCATTATTTTTCCAATAGCTATTCCAATTTCAGAAAAGATAAATGAAACTAATCCTATAATTATTGCTGGAATAATAATCGGAGTATTTAAAAAGGCAAGTGTCACTCCAATAGCAAATGCATCAATACTAGTAGCTATTCCCATGAAAGTTAATTCTTTAAATGAAAATTGTCCTTTTTTAGAGTTTTTTTCTTCATCATTCTTTATACTTTCATAAATCATTTTAATTCCAATAGCTACCAGTAAAACAAAAGCTATCCATGGAGCAACTTTTGACAGGAAATATTCTAATTGAACTCCTGATACCCATCCTAAAATTGGCATAAATCCTTGAAAAAAACCAAAAAATATTCCAATCCATAAAGATTGCACAGTATTTATATTTTTTATAGTAAAACCTTTTGTGATGGAAATACTAAATGAATCCATAGCTAATGCTATTGCTATAATGATAATTGTTGTTAAATCCATAGTAATTCCTTTTATATTTTCAAATCCGATGTTAATAGGGTTTTAATTATTTTCATGTTTTTATATTACTTATTTTTTTATTATATGAATTTTTATTATCATTTAAAAGCTATTTTTGATTTTATTTAGGCATATTCAATTAATGTTATTTTTATATTTATCTTATGATTTGTATATTTTTTTACTTTTTTAACTTATTTTTAATTTTTTTTTAAAGATAAAAAAATTAATAAATTTCAGCTTAATAAAAAAAATTTATTTAAATTCTGTCTTAAACTATATAAATTTATAAAATAATCAAACACTTAATGTCTATTTTCATAATAATTATTTATATAATCAAAAATACTAATATAAGATATAGACAATATCTAAAAACTAATTTTTAAAATTTTTTATCTATACTTTTACAAGATTTATTTATTTAAAATATAAATTTTATTAAAATAATTGATAAATAGCTAATACTCAAATTAAATTTTTGGAAATTCTCTATATTGAATTTAAAATAATTTTTAACTTCTTAAAATACTTATTGATAACTAATATTTAATAAAAAATCATGAATAAAATAATTATAATATAATAGAGATATTTATGTTATAATAGCTATTTTATTTAAAATCTTTAATTTAAACTTTTTTTAAATTTAGAAAAAAAGGACGTCAAAAACTTGATGCTTGGAAAATTTAAATATTG
>WRMT01000181.1 GCA_009777005.1 Methanobrevibacter sp.
AAAAGGTTTATAATAATTTTTATTAAAAAAAATTAAATTTAATTCTTTAGATCGATTATTAAATAATTATTTAAAATTTTAAAGAAAATCATTGCTTAAAAACTTTTTTTCCAATACTTTATTTTTTTATTTTTTTTTTATTTTTTTTTTGAATCTATTTATTTATAATTAAACTAGACATCATCAATATTAAATAATAGTAAGTTTTATAAGTTAGAAAAACATTAACTTAATGTAGACAGTGTAAAGATTAGGTAATCTAATGAAAAAAAAACAGACATATCACCATAATGATTTGAAAAAAGATTTAATTAAAAAAGGAATTGACTTAGTAAATAATGAAGGGTTGAAATCTTTTTCTCTGAGAAAAGTAGCTGCCGCATGTGGAGTTAGCCATGGAGCTCCCTACAGTCACTTTAAAAACAAAGAAAAGTTGCTGAGTGAAATACAAATCCATATTACTGAGGAATTCTCAAAGGTACTCAAGGAGACTATAGCTAAGCATGGTGAAAAGCCAGATGTACTTGAACATTTAGGAAAAGCATATGTTGTGTTTTTCATGGACAACCCTCATTATTTCTCTTTTTTATATACACAATCAAACATAAGAATAGATTTAACATTAAACGAAAATGAGGATTCAAATTACGGACCATTTGAAATATATAAAGAGTTATCACTATCATTGATGGAAAAAGCAAATTATCCTAAAGATAAACAAAAAGACGCAGTGATTGCTTTATGGGCTTTTATTCATGGTATTGCTTCTTTAGCTACCATGAAAAAAGTTTATTACGATGAGAATTGGGAGAAAAAGATTGTTGATTTTATGAATGTCTTTAATTGTTCCTTTTTAGAAAACAACAATACGAAAAAGTAAGGTGAAAAGAAATGTTAGGAATCTATTTTAGTGGTACAGGAAATACAAAATATTGTCTTGAAAAATTTTTAAAGTATTATGGCGGAAGTGAACTCTTTTCAATAGAAAATCCCGAACTTATAAGTGAATTAAAAGAATTTGAAGAAATCGTTCTTGCTTATCCAATTTATTATAGTAATATTCCAAAGATAGTTAGAGATTTTATAAAAGAAAACAAAGATGATTTTAAAAATAAAAGAGTTTTTATCATAGCTACTATGGGGCTATTCAGTGGTGATGGTGCTGGATGTGGTGCCAGATTACTAAAGAAGTATGGTGGAATAATTACAGGTGGACTTCATCTTAGAATGCCTGATTGTATAGGTGATGTAAAGCTACAGAAAAAGTCATTAGAAGAAAACAAGCAAATTGTAATAAATGCAGAAAAGAAGATTGAAGTAGCAGTTAAAGAGTTAAAAGTAGGAAATCATTCTAAAGAGGGTTTAAGTATTTTCCATCACATAGTTGGATTATTTGGACAAAGATTATGGTTTTACAATAAAACACAAGAATACTCAGACAAATTGAAGATAAATAGTAGCTTTTGTATTGGTTGTAGGAAATGCGTTGACATATGTCCAATGCAGAATATATTTATAACAAATGAAAAGGCAAGTGCTAGAAGTATGTGTACAATGTGCTATCGTTGTATTAATAATTGTCCTCAAAAAGCAATTACATTATTAGGTGATGAAGTTATTGAGCAATGCTTTATAGAAAATTATATAAATACAGATAAATGAGTATTTTAATAGTAATGAGTACACTATGAAAATAAATAAATTAGAATTTTTTTTAAAACATATAAAGTGATTAAATTAAAATTTTTTTTAATAAAATTTTTTCATGTTTTAAATGAATAATAATTAGAAGTATTTTAAAAATTGGATTTTTTTATAAGAAATATTTTTATTTAATCTAAAGAATTAAGATTAATAAATAAAGACAAACTTTTAATTAATCTTAAAGTAATAATTTTTCTTTAAAATGATTATTTTTATTTATTTCTAATAATTATCTACAAATTTTTTTATACTTGCAGCTAATTTTGGTCCAATTCCTTCAACTTTTTGGAGTTGTTGCTCAGTATATGGTCTTAAATCATCTCCAAAAGCTTTAATTAAAGATCTAGCTCGTTTTCTACCTAATCTTTTTACTCCTAAAACTAATAAGATTAAGTCTTCTTTTACTCCATAGTATAATCTAGCAGAAAGATAGTCTAAATCTTTTGAATAGCTATACTTTCCTAAAACTTCTAGGATATTTTTAAGAAATTTAATTAAAAGAGAAGCTTCATAAGCTGATCGTCTTGTTGAAGCTGAATAAACATTATAGGCGTTTTCAATTTCATATTCATTTCTCTCATCAATCCATTCAATTAAGGACACACATGTAGCTTCAGGATTTCCAATATTCACTGCAAATAAACCTTTTTGACTTAGTTTTTCTCGAACTGGATCTTTACTTTTTCTTCCTTTAAATGAAATTAATGGTAAATCAGGAGTCATAGTAAGTTGATAAATTAAATCACTACTATCAATTTCCTCTAATTGTGAAGCATACTCTTTTAATTTAACAGCTGTTTCAACCATATAATTAGATTTAGCTATTAAATTTCCAAAAGGAGTAGCTTTTAAACCTTCAGGAGTAGCTTGCAAGATTCCATTTTGAAGTAAAAATTCTAAAGCAGTTTCAATTTCATATTTCAAGCTATCTTCTGCAAATAATTTCATTGAAGGATTATTATTCATCTGATATCCATAAAATGTTTTATTAAAAAAATCCTGAATATCTTCCATGGTTTTTGATAAATTTGAAGCTATTGGAGTTATGATTTGTTTATAAACAGCGTCTTTATTTTCAATAAGCTTTGAATGAGTTGTTTCTACTTCACCATTAATATACATTTCTTGAAGCCCTTCTGCTTCATCTAATGACTTAGCAACTAGGTAAGAGTATCCTACATCATCATACTGTGGTCGTCCAGCTCGACCAGACATTTGCTCATAATCAAAAACAGGAATAGATTGAGGACCTTGTGAGGTCCAGCGAGTATAATCCCTTATAACAACAGTTCTTGAAGGTAAATTAACACCATACATCAAACTTGGAGTAGCTGCTATCATTAAAAGATTTCCAGCTCTAAATTCTTCTTCAATAATTTCTTTTTGTTCATTGAACAGTCCAGCATGATGAAAAGCAGCACCATTTTCAGCTGCTTCAGCTAATTTTAAACAAGTAGAAGTTGGTCTTGAACCTTTTTTCTTTGGAACTTCTAAAATACTTTCAGAAACTTTTTTAAAAGCTTTTTTCTGAGGAGCACTAACTTTCCTTTTTATTTTTCCTGATACATAGTTAGCTAAGCTTTCTGTAAATCTTCTTGTTGAAACAAAACTAAGTACTTGAGACTTATCTTCAATAGCTTTTTCAACAATTTTAACAACCACATCATTTTTATTAGATGTAGAAAACATTTCAGTATTTAAAACATCTTTGTTTAGTGGTACAGGTCTATAATCATGTTCAATAGCTTTAGCTTCTAACCAACCTTTTATTTCTTCCATATTCTGCAAAGTAGCTGAAAGAGCTATAATTTTTAACTTTGGATTGATAATTTTAGCTCTTGTTATAGCACACTCTAAAGTTGGTCCTCTTGAATACTCTCCAATCATATGAAATTCATCAATGATTAAAGTATCAACTTCTCTTAAAGTATCCCATGAAAATCGGGTTAAGACATCAAAAGATTCAAAAACCATTATTGATAAATCTGATGATGATGGATGTTTTCCAACCTTAATCCCATGTTTTTCAAACTTTTTAAACTCTTTAACTTTTTCATTTTGAATTGAAATTAAAGGTGCTGAATAAATAGCTTTTCCACCATTTAAAATAGATTTTAAGGCAGCCATTATTCCAAGAACAGTTTTCCCACTAGCTGTGGGAATAGCTATTATATAATTTGAATCATTTTTCAGATATTCCCCATCAATAACATGTTTTTGTGCAGGGTTAAATTCTTCAATGTAAGGATAGCAGTCCTTTATAATCTTTCCTATATTATTTGGAATATTTTCCATAAAAATCAATCTTTAAATTTTATTTATTATTTTTAAGGTAAATCTAATTTTATAGCTACTGCATGAATTTTAAAGCTATTAATTTGAAAATCATTATTGTGAGGGTAATTTATATAATTAAAACATATTAATCATTAATTTTAAAATAATACTCGAAAATATATTGTTTTCCTTCATTTTGAGCTATATTTGGATTTTCTAGAAAGTTGAATTTTCATCTATTTCATTAGTTTTAAAAATATTTTGCATTTGTTCGTTGATATATTAACATTCACATCAAAAATTTTAACCATTGTTTACTTGACCACAAATTATAGTTTCTCTTTTTTAATAACAGAAATATTTGAAATCATAGTATCTGGATATTGACCTTTTTCATCCTTTTCAACAGCTTTTACCATGTCCCATATTGTTAACAAGCCTACACTAACTCCTGTAATAGCTTCCATCTCAACACCAGTTTGACCAAGTGAATTTACACTAAGTGTAGCTATTATTTCCGTACTTTTTATCTCAAAATCAACATCAATACCTGTAATACTTAAAGGATGGCATAATGGTATTAAATTTGAAGTGTTTTTAACTGCATTGATTGCTGCAATTTGAGCTGTTGTTAAAACATTTCCTTTTTTTATCTCTTGATTTTTAATCATAGCTATTGTTTCTTTTTGAAGTATGATTTTACCAGTAGCTATAGCTCTTCTTTTCTGCTTTGGTTTTTCACCAACTTCAACCATATGAACTCCTTTTTCAGTTAAGTGTGTAAAATCCTTTTTCATAAATATCAACAAGTGAATTTTAAGTTAAGTTATATAGCATTATTTTAAAATGAATATTTTTTTAAATTTTTTTCCAATTAAAATAAATTATTATTAAAAAGTTTTTATTAAAAATTATTAAAAAGTTATTATTTATTTTTATATAAATCATAGTATTTATAATTTACATATTTCAAATGATATTTTAATTCAAAGCTATTTGTTAAAATCAAATGAAGAGGTTATGTATCATGGTATTGATTTTTTTACTCTATAATAAATTAAATATTGTTTAAAATGATTATTTTATAATTTAAATAATTAATAATAAATATTATGATAAATAAGTTCTTTATAATTATAATTTATTAAATAAATAAAATATTATTTTAATATAGCTTAAATAAATAAAATTTAAGAATAAATTTTTAACTAATTCTTTTTTTAATGACTATAATAAAAATTAGAATAATTTATTTATTATCTTTTATCATTATTTTTAGCTAATCATAATAAGGAATATCAATTTTTGAATAATCAATTGCTCTTTTTCTCGCATTAAATTGAAATTTTTCTTTAATTTCCTTATTAGATAAAATTAGATCAATTGCATTAGCTAATCCCTTAATATCTCTTGGTTCAACTAAAAATCCTATATCTTCAGTTATAATTTCTTTTATTCCGCCAACATTAGCTCCAATCACTGGTTTACCACAAGCTAATGCTTCAATTAATACCAATCCAAAGCTTTCAGAAAAAGAAGGTAAAATTAAAACATCCGAACTTGGAATTATATGTTCAATATCTCCCCTAGCTCCTGTAAAAATAACATTAGCTATTTTTTCATTTTCTACTTTTGATTTCAAGTTACTTAGTAGAGGACCATCACCAACTATAACTAAAGTGCAATCTTCTTGGACTAGCTTTTTTGCATCAATTATAGTAGCTACGTTTTTTCTTTTAATAATATTTCCAACAAATAGAATTATTGGATGGTTTTTAGCTATTTTTAACTCCTTTTTAAATTTATATTCTTCATTAGGTTGAAATTTTTCTATGTCAACAGTATTCCAATTTATTCTAATTTTATTTTTCATGTTTGGAATATTTAACTTTAAAACTTCTTTTTTTAAAGCTTCACTCACTACTAAAACAATGTCTGCACGCTTTAATACAAATTTAATAAGTGGTTGGATAAATTTATGTTTAGGATATAAACAAAACATATCTGATCCATGAGAAGTTACATAAACCTTTTTTTTTGTAAATATTCCTGCTAAAACAGCTACAAGCCCTGAAGGGTAAATATAATGACCATGAATAATATCAATATTATATTTTCTGATAATTCTAATCAATTGAATAGTTCCAAATATTGCAAAAAACAAGCTTCTAATACCTGCTATATTAGGTCCATAAGTACCAATAACATGAATTCCATCAATGTCTTTTATATTTTTATGTGGGTAGGTAATAACAAAAACTTCATCTTTATTCTTCACAAGTTCCTTAGCTAAACTGTGAATATGAACACCAACACCTCCAATGTGTGGTGGAAATTGCCCTATCATAGCTATTTTCATTATATTCCTCTTGTTTTTTCAAAAATATTATATTAAAATTACAAACAATATAATATAAATTTAATAATTATATTATTACTACAAAATATTATATTAAAATTATAAACAATATAATATAAATTTAATAATTATATTATTACATC
>WRMT01000182.1 GCA_009777005.1 Methanobrevibacter sp.
TTCTTAACAAGTTTTCTCAAATCTTTCCTGTTAATACTCATATCAACCTTTTTTTGTATCATATTAGCCATATACAATATTATACTTAATTACTTTTATACTTTTTGTGTTAAACTATATTTGTGGTTACACCCAAGAAGAGCTAGAGGATAACTTTAAAGACTATTTAACTAAACTACAAGAAGAATTATCCTATTCCCGTGAAGAAGCTCTTGAAAAGATTAAACATTGGTATGATGGTTACAGCTGGGATGGGAAAAATAAGGTTTATAATCCATTTTCAGTGCTGAAACTATTTAAAAACAGAGAATTTACTGATTATTGGTTTGAAACTGGAACACCAGAGTTTTTAATTGATGTTTTAAAAAATTCAAAAGATTATACAGAAGTTTTAAAACCCGTTACAGTTAAACAATCTCGATTTAAAACATTTAGCTATGGCAGTTTAGATCCTATAACCGTGTTTTTTCAGACAGGATACTTAACCATAGCTAAAAAAATAATTATTAATGATATTATTCATTATAAGCTGGAATTTCCTAACTTTGAAGTGGAAAGTTCTCTATTAGACCATTTATTAGATTTAAATCTCAAAGAAGAAAAAACAGCTAAAAGAAAAGAAAAAATTATTTCTTTTATAAAAAATGAAGATAATAATAGCTTTCAAAAAGAAATGAAAGGTTTTTTAGCAAGAATACCTAGTAGAATACATTTAGAACATGAATTTTATTATCAATCAATATTCTTAGCTTGGTTAAATGCTTTAGGATTTAAAGCACAAGGAGAATCACCAACCAACATTGGTTTTACAGACATGGTACTTAAAAACGAGAATTTTGTAGCAATAGCTGAATTCAAATTCTCAAAAATCAAACCAAATACTGATATACCTATCAAAAGCTTTGATAAAATGTTAAAAGAAGCTATTGATCAAATTACGGATAGAAAATATTATGAAAAATATCCTGATAGAAAAATAATAGCTATTGGAATAGCTTTTGCTGGAAAACAATTACAAAGCCAAATAAGAACAATTGAAGAATAAATTATCCTAAATATGTGAAATTTAACTTGTTAAGATTTTTAATTAGAAAAACTAGATAAATATTTTATTTTATTAAAAATAGAACCTATAAGTTATTACCAAACTTCTTTCATTAAAATTTCCAGTTCCTTTATATTAAACAAAACTTTTTATTAAATTATAATTAATTAGCTATAGTCTAAAAATTTTTTTATAATTTGAATATAGTTTTTAAAGAAGAGTTTGAACTTAATTATTTTCAAAAAATTAATTATTTTTCTAAAAATCATTTATATTATTATTAATTTTTAAAAAAATATAGTTAATAATTATTTTTATTAAAAAATATTAATCTTGATAAAATAAAATAATTAATAATTGAATATTTAGAATTTTTAAAATAATCATTACTTAAAAACTTTTTTTTCAATACTATAATATTAGCTATTAATTAATAATAAGAATAAATCATGGAGAATTATTATGAAAAAACTGCCTGTTGGAATATCAACTTTCTCTGAAATAATTGAAGAGAATTTTATCTATGTAGATAAGACACAAGCTATCTATGAAATGGTCAACACAGGAAAAACATATTTTTTATCAAGACCAAGAAGATTTGGCAAATCATTAATAGTTAGTACTTTAGAAGAGCTATTTAAAGCTAATAAAAAGCTTTTTCAAAGCCTTTATATCTATGATAAATGGGATTGGAGTGAAAAATATCCAGTGATTTATTTAGATTTCATAACCAGAAAATTTGATACTTCAGAACAGTTAGAAAATTCTTTAATATCTTTTATAAACAGAACAGCTAGAGATTTTTCCATAAAACTTTTTGAAATAGATTTACCCTCTAAATTCAACGAGTTAATCAGTGAAATTCATAAAAAAACTAGTAAAAAAGTCGTTGTTTTAATTGATGAATATGATAAACCTATTATTGATACTATTAAAGACATTGAAATAGCTGATAAAAATAGAAACGTCTTAAGCAATTTTTATCAAGTTTTAAAAGCTAGTGATAAACACTTAAGATTCATATTCTTAACAGGTGTAACTAAATTTTCTAAAACTTCAATTTTTTCTGGCTTAAATAATCTAGATGATATTACATTTAATAATGATTTTTCATGTATAGTTTAATACTTAAAGATTGAAAGTAATCTTGAGTTATCGATTAAATCTATTTTTTACACAGGATAACTTGCTTTTTTGCACATATCTAGAATTAATAAGTCATTGCTTTTATCAAAGATGTATTCTTTTATCCATTTTCTTGTAAACGATTTTTTATCGACATTCTCATAAAATATTCTTTCAAAATTACTTGTTAAAAAGTCTTCATCTTCTATAAATTCTGTGGATAATTCTCCTTTAATTGTTCTCCAGACTTGTTCAATAGGATTAAGCTTTGGAGAATATGGAGGTAAATGTACAAGAATGATATTAAGATATTCACAAGCTTGTTTTATCAATACTGCATGATGAGTCCTATAATTATCTAAAACAATAACCATAGGTTTTTCTTCTTTTAAATAATTTTTCAACGGTTTTAAAAGTTCCATGTAAATTTTTCTCAAAATTATTTCGATTTTGTTCTTGTTTTCAGTTTCTTCTTTTTTAGTCATTTTAGCTTTTTCAACATAATTTTCTAAATCTTCAATAATCTCATTTTTAGTCTTTTTAGGATAAACAACATTAAGTATTAGTTTTAACAACTCGTTATCAACAGATGATTCATTTTGAACTGTTTTAATGATTTCTTTGATAGTTAATTCTTCATATTTCAGAATATCCGAAATTTTTTCCACATTAACACTGTTTTCACAGTTTATGCCTCTAACTTCTGTAAAAAAGCTTATCATTGCTTTTACTCGTGAATTAGATGAAAATCGTATTAAAGAATTTCCATTTATTGCTTGCAATCCTATTCCTGTAATTGAAAATTTTTCAGGGTTTTGGACTAAAATATTTTTTTCTGATTTTTTGCAAATTGTTGTAGGTGAATTTGAAAGATTTTGAGGAGCTACTTGATCCAATAAACAAATACAATAATCCTCAGGATTATATATTCTTAGTTTTTTTTAATGTGATTGGAGCATCTGCAGGCATTTTAGAAGGAATCACATATCCTTTTTTATAAGAGTATTCTAATTTATGAACAATTTCACGAACTTGTTTCATAGAATAACCAACATTAAAGTTTTCCTGAATCATTTCATGAACTTTTCGAGTAGTTAAAAAAGTTTCCTTGTGCATTAACTCATCTAATTTTTTGAATTGTTCATCTGTTAGCTTGGCTTTTCTCCCACCATTTTTATATTTAGGATATAATCCTTCATAACCTCCTTCATTCCATTCATCCAACCATCGATGACCAGTAGATAAACTAACATCCATCAGCTCACTAGCTTTTTCAACAGTCTTTCCATCATAAAGCAATTGAATTAAATATAATTTTCTTAAAACATCAGCTTCTTGCTTATGTTTCTTAACAAGTTTTCTCAAATCTTTCCTGTTAATACTCATATCAACCTTTTTTTGTATCATATTAGCCATATACAATATTATACTTAATTACTTTTATACTTTTTGTGTTAAACTATAAATATAAATTATTAAAAAAAACTTCTAAATTAATATTATATTTAAATATAAATTATTAAAAAAAACTTCTAATTTAATCTTATATTTAAATCTTAAATATTAAAAAAACTTCTAATTTAATCCTGTAATTAAAATCTAAATTATTAAAAAAACTTCTAATTTAATCCTGTAATTAAATCTAAATTACTTATATTGGTATTTTTTATGAGAAAATCTTGGTTTCAATCTTCATTGTCATTATTCTTATTGTCTTTAATATTATCCTCTGATTTATTATATGTAATTTTATTGAAAACATCTTTATTTTTAGACATTGAAGATGTTTTTGAACTTTTTATTTTTTCACTATTATAAAGTTCTTCTAATTTATTATTTTGATTATTTTTTATAGCTATTGAAGATTTATCTCTTTCATTATATAATTTTACAGATTCTAAAAGTATTTTGATTATAACAAATAAAAGAACTAAAAGAATAGCTAAAGGAAGAATATAAGAAAATTCACCAAATAATATTCCATGTAAATTTAGTAATTGAGGATCAATATCAATTAATCCTCTAAAAAGTAAAACCACACCTAAAAAAAGAACAATTAATGAATATTTCTTGTTAATATTTTTTGATTGAATTAGAGGAAATACACCCATGACTATTAATCCAATTCCCATTAATCTTAAAAGGTTATTATCTGTAAATCCTTTTAATTGAATGTAATAGCTGAAGAATTCTGTATTAAAATAAGCCATTATGAAAATTATTAGAAGAATAGCTATTATTACTAAAGGTAAAATGTAAACTATTTCATTTTCAACTTTTCTAATATTTGTATTTTCAAGTGGTTCTTTAACAAATATAGAAATAATTTGATAGATAATAGCTCCTAAAACAGCCCCGATTACAGTACCACCAATTCCTAAAATACTTGTTGTTAAAGCTACAGTTCCGGAAATTAGACCTGCCATTATTATTTCAAAGTATTTAGCCAAAAATAAACCTCATTCAATTTGTTTATCCAAATATCCATATATTTATTAAAATTTTTTCATGTGAAAGCTAATATCAATAAATAACAATTAAAAAACTTGAAAATAATAAAAATTTATCCAATATCGTGAAAATTATTTCAAAATATTTTTTTTATATGAGAATAATATCTTTAAACTTATATAAAAAACTTGAAGAAATATCATATACTCATAAGAAAAAACTTGAAAATAATAAAAATTTCAAAACAAGAAAGTTAGTCTAAAAAAATAATAAAATAAATTAATTAAAATAAATATATGAAAAAATAATAAATTATAATAAAATATAATCAATTTAATAAAAACTAAGGAAGCCTTAGGGGGGATTCGAACCCCCGGCCTATACCTTACCAAGGTATCGCTCTACCAGCTGAGCCACTAAGGCATATATTAAAATTATTGAATATTTCACTTATATTTAATTATCTTTTTTAATATCTAATTTTTACTTTTTCAAAGAATACAAATTCTTTAATACTCTATAAAATCAGATGTGTTAAATAGAATGTTATTCATTTATATTAGCAAATATGTAATAAAAGTGCAGGGGAAGGGATTCGAACCCTCGAAGGCCTATGCCAGAGGATCTTAAGTCCTCCCCCTTTGGCCGCTCGGGCACCCCTGCATACAACAATATTTATTGAATATTTTTACTGGTATACATGAAACTTGTATACCTTACATACAACAACATTACTTGAACATTATAGTATATAATCTTAACGGTTATTTTCAAATTATTCAAAATTTTATTAAATTTGGTTAAGATAATTTTTAAAAATTATCTTGTAATAATAACAATAGCTATTGGGAATACTATGAATATAAATATTATAAAACTCATATAAAAAAAATACAAGTTGTTTGTATAGCTACGAATGAATTTTTATTAAGATAATTTTTTATTATGTATATCACTATAGAAAACTTATAATTATTATTAAAACAGAAATTAAATAGTTTTTGCCAATATTAGGAAAAATTATTAATAATTAATTAATAACAATCTATAAAAAATAAGATATAATTATAATTAATATGAGCAATATAATATATATACTTTTCTTTTGGTTTGAGGGTTAAAATATGAAAATAAATAGTTCAGAATGTGGAATTTGTGAATCTTGCATCGAAGTTTGTCCACAGAATATAATTAAGAAAAAAGGATATAAAATAGTGGTTCAAGAAGGTTGTGACAAATGTGGAGAATGTGTTGAAGTTTGCCCTGTTGGAGCTATTCAAACCGATGATAATGAATAATTAATTATCAAATTATTGAAATAATTATTTATCTTAATAAAAAAAAGTAAAAGAAAATTTAAAAAAATAAAATAAATAATTATTTATCTTAATAAAAAAAAGTAAAAGAAAATTTAAAAAAATAAAATAAATAATTATTTATTTAACAAGGTGTCTGGTAATTCGAAAAAATTGAAAGTAGGAGATATGTTATTTAACATGTTTGGAGTTCATTAAATGATTATTTCATAAAAGTACAATTTCTATATCCTTTTAAATTTAAATTCTATAATCTAAGTATTTTGTTTCAATAACAAGAAAAGTAGATAGCAAAAAATTGTTGAAAAGTTTTCTTTGCAGGAAATTACTTAAATCGGAATTCAAGGATTTTACAAATGAATTTTATAAATTAAGAATTGCCTTATAGAATGCTATTAAAATTTAGATTTAGAGATTTTTCCAATGAATTTGAAAAGTTAAGTGGAAATTCATTTGTACTTTTGGAAAATCAAAATAATCATACATCTAAACATATTAAACAATAACCATACAACCTCCGTTTTTTCACAT